>DASYJV010000057.1:0-1780 GCA_035996105.1 Candidatus Limnocylindrales bacterium
ACCAAGCTCCCGGATGGCGGTCTCCGTGGCGTCGTCCGTCTCGCTGGCGCGGATCAGCTCGATGAGTGGCATGACCGGCACCGGGCTGAAGAAATGCATCCCGACGAACCGCGCGCGTCGCTCGGGGGAGACGGCCTCGGCCAGCCGATGGATCGAGATCGAGGACGTGTTCGACGCGAAGATGGCGGCCGATCTCGCGAGGCGATCGAGCTCCGCCCACAGGGCCGACTTGACGGCCAGATCCTCGAAGACGGCTTCGACGACCAGGTCGGCGTCCGCCACGCGAGCGATCTCCTCGGTGGCTTCGATGCGGGCAAGGGTCGCATCACGCTCGGCCATGCTGAGCCGGCCCTTGGCGACGGCTCGGTCGAGGTTCGCGGCGATGCGATCTCGACCGGCCTCGGCGCGCGCGACGTCCGGCTCGTAGAGCGTGACCGGTAGACCGATCGCGGCATGGACCTGGGCGATCCCGTGTCCCATCAGTCCCGCGCCGGCAACGAAGACCTGCCCGATCGAGCTCGCCATGACCACGATGGTACGTCGGCCGGCCGGGCTCAGGCGCCGGGCCGACCCTCCCCGAGGACAGCGAGCAACCGATCCGCCGCCGCGTACGGGTCGAGCCGATGCTCGGCCACGTCCGTCAGCGCCGCGGCCGTCGCGGCGACGTGTGCCGGGTCGTGGAGTCGCTCCCGGACTCGCTCGGAGACGATGGCCCAGACCTGTGCTTCCGCCCGGGCGAGCCGGGCCGCCGCCGACCCGCCATCGCGACCGACCGCACCATGACGATCGAGGGCGGCCAGCAGCTCGGGGACGCCGGCACCAGTCGAAGCGGTCGTGATGAGGACCTCGGGTTGCTTGGGGCGCGGCCCGGCGCCCTCCCGGGGCGCGCTCGCGACCAGCATCGCCCGGAGCTGCGCCGCCGTCCGCTGCGCGCCGGGCTTGTCACCCTTGTTGACCACGACCAGGTCGGCCACCTCCAGGAGGCCGGCCTTGATGGCCTGGACCTCGTCGCCCATCTCGGGTGCCTCGAGGACCACCGTCGTGTCTGCCGTGGCGGCGACCTCGACCTCGCTCTGGCCCGTGCCGACGGTCTCGATGAGGATCAGGTCGAAGCCGGCGGCGTCGAGGACCGCGGCGGCCGCGGTCGATGTCGAGGCGAGGCCACCGGCGTGTCCGCGCGACGCCATCGAGCGGATGAACACGTCGCCGTCCTCGGCATACGCCTGCATCCTGACGCGGTCCCCGAGCAGCGCTCCCCCGGTGATCGGACTCGAGGGGTCGACCGCGATGACGGCCACGGTCCGGCCCGCACGGCGGATCTCGGCGATCAGGGCGGCGACCAGCGTCGACTTCCCGGAGCCGGGCGGCCCGGTGATCCCCACCAGATGGGCGTGCCCCACCGTCGGATAGAGCCGGCGCAGCGCCGCCTCCGCGACCGGCGTTCGGTTCTCGACGGCGGTCAGCAGCCGCGACAGGGCGAGACGATCCCCGGCGATGGCGGCGTCGGCCAGCTCGGTCGCCCGGGTGGCGGCATCGGCCGGCACCGCTAGCTGCGTGGTCGAGCGTTGGCTCGAAGGTAGTCCGCGACCTGCGCGATCGTGGTCCCCGGGCCGAAGATCTCCGCGACCCCGGCTGCCCGCAGCGCCTCGACATCGTCGTCGGGGATGATCCCGCCGACCGTCACCAGCACGTCGCCCATCCCCCGCTCGCCGAGCAGCCTGGTCACGCGTGGCACGAGCGTCATATGGGCGCCCGACAGGATGGACAGGCCGACCACGTC
>DASYJV010000058.1:0-2012 GCA_035996105.1 Candidatus Limnocylindrales bacterium
GAGATCGAGCGACCAGCTTCGCTCCAGGGCGTGCTTCGTCAAGGCCAGCGCGCGCGGCGCCAGGGCTGCCAATCGTGCGGCCACCGCGCGCGCCTCGGCGGCCAGCGCATCGGCGGGGACGACGCGCGCGACGAGCCCGAACCGCTCCGCCTCGGTCGCCGACAGCGGACCGCCCAGCAACGCCAGCTCGGCGGCCTTGGCCGGCCCGACGAGCCGGGGCAGCAGCCACGTGGCGCCACTGTCCGGGACCAGCCCGATCCGTCCGAAGGCGAGGACAAAGCTCGCGCTCTCGGCCGCGATCCGGATGTCGCAGGCGAACGCGAGCGATGCGCCGGCGCCCGCCGCGACCCCGTTGATCGCCCCGACGATGGGCTGGTCGAGTCGTCGCATCGCGCTGATGATCGGGTTGTATCGCTCGCGCACCTCGACCGCGAGTGGGACGGCATCGGCCTGCAGCCGTTCCTTGAGATCCTGGCCGGCGCAGAAGGCCCGGCCGGCGCCGGTCAGCACGACCGCCCGGACGGTCCGATCGGCCGCCACCGCCCGGAATGCGGCGAGCAGCTCGCCCTTGAGCGGGACCGTCAGCGCGTTGAGCGCCTCGGGTCGGTCGAGGGTGATGGTGGCGATCGCGTCGGCGACCTCGTAGCGCAGGGTGGCATCGGCCGAAGTCCCTTGATCGCCGGTCATCGGGCGATGGTCAGTCCGCCGAGAACTCGGCCAGCCGGCCGTCGACCAGCTCGAAGACCCGCCGGTCGATCGGCTCGTCGGCATCGCCCGACTGCTCGACGATGAACTCGGCGAAGAGCTTGGCGAAATCGGCATCGCCCGGGCGAAGGGAGCCGGCGGTCAACAGGTGTCGCTCCGGAAGTCCGACCAGGACACGACCGAAGGGACCGAGCTCGGCGACGAGGTGCGCGACGACATCCGGGAGGAGGATCCGCGCGGCATCCCAGCCATGCCCCGTGTCCGAGCTGATCAGCCGGCGATCGCCGGAGACCTCGTCGGTCCACGCTGCGCCGGCTGACCAGGCCGCCAGGTTGCGCATCGCCGCATCCCGCAGCTCCGACGGCTCGACACCCCAGGACAACAGGTGGTCACCGTTGACGACGATGTCATAGGCGCCCGCATCGATGGTGTAGACGATCGGGATGTCGGCCGGCCCGCGGTCGATGAGCGGCTGGGCATGGCTCTTGGCGGCGTGCGCGGCAAGGGTCTCCCGATCGACGCTGTCGAGGGGAAGCCCCTGGATCCCGACCGGACGGAAGGCGGGATAGAGCAGGTCGCGCGCGCTCGCCCAATCCTGTTCAGGAGCATCGGCCGGCGAGCCGGTCGGCTCGGGCGCCGGCGTGTGGCCGCTCACCGGGGAGGACTCGTCGATCGGTGACAGGAAGTCAGGCGCGCTGTCGCGGATCGCCGATGTCGGCTCGTCGCCGAGGTCGCGTTCGTAGTCGCGACCGATGTCGCTTCCGCCCTGGGACTCTCGATCCATGCCGTCCTCCTCCTGCGCGCGCTCGGGGTCAGCGTCCCGACCAGACGGGCGGGCGTTTCTGCATGAAGGCGGCCATCCCCTCGGCCTGGTCCGCAGTATCGAACAGCCGGAAGAACGCCTCCCGCTCGCGGGTCAGACCATCGCTCAGGCCTCGTTCCGCCGCGTCGAGGATGGCCGCCTTGGCGGCCCGGACGGCGAGCGGCGGCATCGACGCGATGCGAGCGGCGATCTCGAGCGCGGCGTCGACGGTCGCTTCGGCCGGCACGACGCGAGTCACCAGCCCGTGCGCCTCCGCCTCGTGTGCGCTGAGCGTCCGGCCGGTCAGGATCAGCTCCATCGCCTGGGCCTTGCCGATCGCGCGGGTCAGCCGCTGGGTCCCCCCCGCGCCGGGCATGACGCCCAGCCGGATCTCGGGCTGGCCGAAGGTCGCGTCGTCGGCGGCCACGATCATGTCGCAGGCCATGGCCAGCTCGCAGCCACCGCCGAGCGCGAAGCCACGGACCGCGGCGATGAGCGGCAGCCC
>DASYJV010000059.1:0-2040 GCA_035996105.1 Candidatus Limnocylindrales bacterium
AACGAGCGGATCCGCGAGGCCCTCCGCGCCGACAGCGCCACGTCGCCGTTCGCCGACGAGCTCGTGATCGGCGTGGTCGGGTCGACCGCGATCATCCGCGGCGTGGTCGACGACGTCGATGATTCGGACACCATCGTTGCCGTGGTCGAGCGTGTCCCCGGGATCGACGAGGTCCGCGACGAGACGGTGTTCCCGGGTCTCTGAGGGTCGCGCGCCCGGGTTACGACGCCGGCGTCGCCTCCTCGAGGAGGCGCTCGGCCGCCTCGAGCGCGGCGACGTCCGGGAGCTCCTCGGTGGCGTCCAGCCAGGTGATGTCGGGCTCGGAGCGGAACCAGGTCCGCTGGCGCTTCGAAAAGGCGAGATTCCGTTTCCGATCGAGCTCGATCGCGGCGGCCAGGGTCGACTTCCCGTCGATCACCGCCCAGGCCTCTCGATAGCCGATGGCCGAGAAGGCCGGCAGCGTGGGATCGAAGCGCTCGCGCAGCTCGCGTGCCTCTTCCACGAGACCCGCGTCGAACTGCGCCTTGGCGCGGACGGCGATCCTGGTGGCGTGGACATGCGGATGGACCGACAGCCCCAGCCAGGTGACCGGTCCGGGGTAGCCGCGCGGGGCCGGCGGCGGCCCATCGCCCCGGAGCTCGGCGATCTCGAGCGCCCGGACGACCCGTCGTGGATTGCGCAGATCGACACCCGCCGCGAGCCCCGGGGCGAGGTGCTCGAGCCGCGCCACCGATGCGAGCAGGCCGTCGGTCTGGAGCTCGGTCTCGAGCCGGGACCGCAGCTCGGAATCACTCGGTAGCGCGTCCATGTCGATCCCCCGGGCGACGGCCCGCAGGTAGAGGCCGGTGCCGCCCGCGAGGATGGCCACGGCACCCTCGTCGGCCAGGTCGCCCAGGACGCCCCGGGTCCGGGCCACGAAGTCGGCCACGCTGAACGGCTGGTCGGGATAGACGAGATCGATGCCGTGATGCGGGACCCGCGCCCGGTCCGTCTCGCTGACCTTGGCCGTACCGATGTCGAGGCCGCGGAAGACCTGGCGCGAATCGGCCGAGATGACCGCCGCCGGTCGTCCACGGGCGCGCAGACCCTCGGCGAGCCGGATCGCGAGCTCGGTCTTGCCGGTGGCCGTCGGGCCGGCCACCACGATGAGCGGCGGCACGGGAGCTTCGGCGGTCACGCTTCGACGAGCGCGCCCCGAAGCGCGTACGGGCCGGCGTGGCGGATGCGGACCGAGACCTCTCGACCGACGAGGGCCGGGTCGCCGGTGAGATGGACGAGCTTGTTGCCGCGGGTCCGCCCGGAGAGCTGGCTCCCCTCCCCGACCGGCGCGACGCCGTCCGCGTCGTGCAGGTGGGCGCGTGGCGCGTTGACCGCGTCGATGAGGACGCCAACCTCGCGTCCGAGCCAAGCCTCGTTGCGTTCCAGCCCGATCGCCTCTTGGACCGCGAGCAGCGTGTTCAGCCGGCGGCGCTTGTCGGCGGCCGGGACGTCGTCGTCCAGATGCGTGGCGGGTGTCCCCGGTCGTGGCGAATAGGCCGCCGCGAAGACCTGGTCGTAGCGGACCGTGTCGAGGACCGTCAGCGTCTCCTCGAACTGGGCCTCCGTCTCGCCACAGAAGCCGACGATGACGTCGGTCGAGATGGTGATCCCCGGGACGGCCTCGCGGATCCGGGCGAGGCGTTCCTGGTAGTGCTCGATGGTGTACTGCCGGCCCATCCGCCGGAGCACCGCGTCCGAGCCCGACTGGACCGGCAGGTGGAGGTGCTCGCAGACCGAACCGCACTCGGCCAGCGCGGCGATGAGCCGATCGGAGAGATCCCATGGGTGGGATGTGACGAAGCGGAGCCGCCCGATCGCGGCGCGACCGTCGGCGGTGCGCAGCCCGTCGATGGCGCGGATGAGCTCGGCGAGGTCCGGCCGACCGGCGAGATCGAGCTGGCGACCGGCCCAGCGGGCCGCCTCGATGTGCCCGAAGCGCGGCTCGGGTGCGAGGTCGTGGCCATACGAGTTGACGTTTTGGCCGAGCAGGGTGACCTCCCG
>DASYJV010000060.1:0-1507 GCA_035996105.1 Candidatus Limnocylindrales bacterium
TGTCGGCCGTGGAGTCCGCCGACGATGACGGCTCGTTCGTGGCGAACCACCTCGCCCGGACCGGGCGTCGGGCCTATGCCGCGGACCGCCTGCCGGCGTCGCTCGCGGCTGCCATCGCCCGACGGCTCGGTGGCGACCGGCGCGTCCGGATCGACCTCGATCTCCGGGGCCACACCGACTTCGAGCGCGATGTCTGGCACAAGGCGCTCGAGATCCCGCGCGGCGAGGTCCGGCCATACGGGTGGATCGCGGCCGAGATCGGGCGTCCGAAGGCCGTCCGCGCGGTCGGCACGGCGCTCGGCCACAATCCGGTCCCCCTCATCGTGCCCTGCCATCGCGTCGTCCGCTCCGACGGGATGATCGGCCAGTACTCACTCGGCGGCCCGGAGAACAAGCGCACGATCCTGGCCACTGAAGGGCTCGACCCTGACGCGCTCGAGACCGCCGCTCGCGCCGGCCTGCGGTTCGTCGGCTCGGACACGACCCACGCGGTCTGCCTCCCGACCTGCTATCACGCCAGGCAGATCACCACGGCCCACCGTCGGGCCTTCCGGTCGATGGCCAGCGCCATCGCGGCCGGCTATCGCCCATGCCGCGACTGCCGACCGGGCTCTGGGGCGATCGCCGCCTGAGCCGGTCGAGCCGATCCCCCGACGGATCAGGTCGCCGGACGCTCCCAGCCGTGGGCCGGCCATGGCTCGCAGCGGAGCGGCCGATCCTCGCGGTAGCCGAGGGCGTAGTCGGCCTGGATCAGCGTATGGAGCTGGCTCGTCCCCTCGTAGATGACCG
Organism: Candidatus Limnocylindrales bacterium; assembly: GCA_035996105.1. Taxonomy (GTDB): domain Bacteria; phylum Chloroflexota; class Limnocylindria; order Limnocylindrales; family CSP1-4; genus SPCO01. The sequence continues at coordinate 790 of DASYJV010000060.1, forward strand.
CGGCCTTGGCATTGCGCAGATAGCGCTCGACGGGGAACTCGTTCGAGTAGCCGTTGGCGCCATGGACCTGGATGGCGTCGAGCGCGGACTGGACGGCATGCTCCGTGGCGTGCCATTTGGCCAGGCTCGTCTCCCGCGTGTTGCGCAGACCCTGGTTCTTGAGCCAGGCCGCGCGCCACACGAGCAGCCGCCCCATCTCGATCCCGGCCGACATCTTCGCGATCATCTGCTTGACCAGCTGGTGCTCGCCGATCTCGACCCCGAACGTGTGTCGCTCGTGGGCGTAGCGGACGCTCGCATCGAGACAGGCCTGGGCGAGCCCGACCGCGCCGGCGGCGACCGTGAATCGGCCCTGGTCGATGGCGCTCATCGCGACCAGAAAGCCCTCGCCTTCCTCACCGATGCGGTTCTCGACCGGCACCGGCACGTCGTCGAGGTTGATCAGACCGGTGTTGCCGGCACGGATCCCGAGCTTGCCGTGGAGCGTGCCGGTCGTCAGGCCGGCCATCCCGCGCTCGAGCATGAAAGCCGTCACGCCCTTGTGCTTCCTGCTCCGGTCGACCGAGGCGAAGACCAGGAAATGGTCGGCGATGTCCGCGAGGGAGATCCAGATCTTCTGGCCGTTGAGCCGGTACGCCGAGCCGTCCCGCCGGGCCGTCGTCTGGAGATTCGCTGCGTCGGTCCCCACGCCGGGCTCGGTGAGGCCGAATGTGGCGAG
>DASYJV010000061.1:0-3309 GCA_035996105.1 Candidatus Limnocylindrales bacterium
GAGGCGGGCATCACCCGCTATATCAAGCTCGACCATGATTTCATCGGCCGCGCGGCATTCGAGGCCGACGCCAGCGGTGACGGGCCGGCGCGGCGCCTGGTCATGCTCGTCGTGGAGCCCGACCCCGATGACCCGGCCGACGTCATCGGCGACGAGCCGATCTGGCACGGGGACGAGGCCGTCGGCTGGGTCACCTCGGGCGGCTATGGCCATTCCTCCGGAACCTCGCTCGCGCTGGGCTATGTGCCGGCCGAGCTGGCCGAGCTCGATGGCGACGGCGTCTTCGAGATCGAGATCATCGGCCGGCGACGGCCGGCCCGGCTCCAGCGCGAGCCGGTCGTCGACCCACAGGGTCTTCGGATGCGCCAGTGACCGATCGCGCCGCCCCGGTCTCGGAGGCGCCGCCGGCCGGACCCGGCGGGGGTCGGATCGTCGTCGATGGCCGGCCGGTCGACTTCGCGGCCGGTGACTCGGTGGCGATGGCGATCCTGCGAGCCGGCCAGACCCCGGCGCATGGCGGGACGCTGTGCCTGGCCGGGGACTGCGGCAACTGCCTCGCCCAGGTCGACGGGATCGCGTACGTGCGGACCTGCCAGACGCGGGCGACGCCCGGTCTGCGAGTAGCGCGTCACCCCGCGCCCGGATCCGGGATGCCGCCGCTGCCGGTCATCGCCGCCCCGGATATCACGGCCGTGCCGACCGCCCGGGCGATCGAGCTGGACCACGCCGAGGTCGATGTCGTGATCATCGGTGGGGGCGAGAGCGGACTCGCCGCGGCGGCCGACGCCGAACGTGCCGGCAAGACGGTCCGGGTGCTCGACGCGGCCGCCGGCGAGGAGGTCGTCGCGATCTATGCCGGACCACTGGTCGTGGCCCGGACGCGGGCCGGGATGCTCCACGTCCACCCCGACGAGATCGTCGTCGCGACGGGCGCCGCGGAGATCCACCCGGTCTGCCCCGGCGATCGGCTGGCCGGGCTCCTGACAGCGCGGGCGGCGGAGCGCCTCCACCGCGCCGGCGTCGATCTGGGAACGGCGGTCGCGATCGGGACGCAGCCGGCCGGCGTCCCCGTCGCCCCGCTGCCGGGCCGCCTCGTCCGGTTCGAGGGCGATGGCGGTCGCGTCCGGGCAGTGGTCACGGCCGATCCCGCGACGGGCGTCGAGACGACGACCCCGGCCGACAGCGTCATCCTCGGGCTCGGACTGGCCCCACGCGACCTGCTGGCGCGAATGGCGGGCCCGACGCCGGTGAGCGTCGTCGGTGACGCGGCCAGCGATGCGCCCCTCCCCCCGGCCCCGACCGAGGGGATCGTGTGCGGCTGCATGGGCACCACCGTCGAGGATCTCGGCGTCGCGTGGGACCGGGGGTTCACCGAGCTCGAGCTCCTCAAGCGGGCCAGCCAGGCCTGTCTCGGGACGTGCCAGGGCGGGGCCTGCCTGCCGCAGGTGCGTGCGTGGATCGCGAGCCGGACCGGCGAGGTCCCCGATCCGTTCACCGCCCGGCCCGCCTCGCGCCAGATCACGCTCGGCGAGGCCGCCGCGGACGGCTACGTCGATGCCTTCCGACGCACCCCGCTCCACGACGAGCACCTCGCGCTCGGCGCCCGGATGGATCGCTTCGGCGGCTGGTGGCGGCCGTGGCATTACGGGGACGCCGTCGCCGAGTACTGGGCGGTCCGCGAGGGCGTCTCGATCGGCGACGTGAGCACGCTCGGCAAGCTGGTCGTCTCCGGACCCGACGCGGTCGAGCTGCTGGAGCGGCTCTACCCCTGCCACGTGGCCGATATCAAGCCCGGCCGGTCGCGCTACGCCCTGCTGCTCAACGAGCGCGGCCACGTCATGGACGACGGGATGATCCTGCGCGACACGGAGACCCGGTTCGTGCTGTCGTTCACGTCCGGCGGGGCAGCAAACGCCGAGATGTGGGTCCGCGACTGGATCGAGGTCTGGGGCCTCGACGTCCACGTCCTCGATCGGACCATGTCGCTCGCCGCGATCAACGTGACCGGGCCGCTGGCGGGCGCGCTCATGGTCCGAGCCGGGCTCGCCGATCCGCCGCGGTTCCTCGGCCACGTCCGGGCCGAGGTCGCCGGCGTTCCCTGCCACGTCATGCGGCTGTCGTTCACCGGGGAGGCCGCCTTCGAGCTCCATCACCCGGTCGATCGATCGGTCGAGCTGTGGCGCGGTCTGCTGGAGCTCGGCGCCGATCTCGGGATCCGGCCGCATGGTCTCCAGGCACTGTTCGGGCTGCGGCTCGAGAAGGGCCACGTCATCGTCGGGATGGACACCGAGCTCGACACGACGCCGCACCGGCTCGGGATGGATTGGGCGGTCCGGATGGAGAAGCCCCGGTTCATCGGGCGGGCGGCGCTGGAGCGGACCGCGAAGCTCCCCGACCACCGGCGCTGGGTCGGCTTCAGCATGGACGGTGCCGCGCCCGCCGAGGGCACTCCGATCTGGTCCGATGGCGAGCTGGTCGGCAACGTGACGGGGAGCTGGACCTCCCCGCTCTTCGGCCGGGCGCTCATGCTCGGCTGGCTCCGGCGGACCCCGTTCCCGACGACGGTCCAGATCGACGGGCGCCAGGCGGTGGTGACCCCGACGCCCTTCTACGACCCGGAGGGCCGTCGTGCCCGCGCTTGAGCGACTTCACGGGCTGCGGGTCGTCGCCGCGCCGGCGGCGCTCGATGCCGCGCGCTGGCAGGGCACGGGGCTGACGGTCCTCCGCTTCGCCCCCGACGACGCCCTGGCCATCGGCGCCGACGGCGTCGAGCTCGACGACGAGCACGCCATCCTCGAGACGGAGGTCGGGTTCGTCGGGGCTTGGCTGCCGATCGAGGACGTCCAGCGTCACCTCGAGTGGCCGCTGCCGGCCGAGCGCCCGGCCCTCGCCCAGGGGTTCGTGGCGACCGTCCCGGCCAAGGTCTGGCTCCCGGATGATGGCGACGTGCTCTTGCTGACCGCGGCAGCGTATGCCGACGAGCTGGCCGGGCGCCTCGCGCGGCCACGATGACCCGCTACGTCGAGACGCTCCCCGAGATCCGCTGGCCGGATGCGCCGAAGTCGAGCTACGACGTGGTCATCGTCGGCGGTGGCGGACACGGACTCTCGACGGCGTACTACCTCGCGACCCGGCACGGCATCACGAACGTCGCCGTCATCGAGGCCGACTACGTCGCGTCCGGCAACACCGGTCGGAACACGACGATCATCCGGGCCAACTACGGCATCCCGGAGGCGGTCCGCTTCTACCAGCACTCGCTGGAGATGTACCAGGCGCTCGAGGACGAGACCGGCGCCCAGATCCTAC
>DASYJV010000062.1:0-3671 GCA_035996105.1 Candidatus Limnocylindrales bacterium
CGAATCGGTGGCCGCGGCGGCGGCCGCCGGTGCCAGGACGATGGGGGCCAGCAGGACGGCGATGGCCGTGACCCAGGCGCGTCGACGTCGATGCTGGTGCATGGACGGATCGTCCGGACCGACTGCCTCCTCGGGAATGCCTCGGTCGTCCCGGATGGGGCGACCCCGTGGTCCGGTTCCGGCGGGCAACGCCGGCGCCATCCGAACGCCGGATCAGTCGGGGAACGCCTCTGGTCCGCGATCACTGAGCTCGCGAGCCTCGCCGGTGGCGTCGTCCGGCGGTAGCCAGCTGTACGGATATCGGTCGTCGTCAAGCTCCATGGCCGCCTTGGTGACGTTCAACGGGTGAAAGGTATCGACCATGACAGCGAGCTCTTCCGTCCGCTCCTTGCCGATCGAGGCTTCCGCGGTCCCGGGGTGCGGACCGTGCGGGATCCCGGCCGGGTGGAGCGTGAACGAGGCGATATCCACCCCGCGTCGGCTCATGAAGTTGCCCGCGACGTAGTAGATGACCTCGTCGCTGTTGATATTGCTGTGGTTGTACGGGGCCGGGATCGCCAGCGGGTGGTAGTCGAACTTGCGCGGCACGAACGAGCAGACGACGAAGTTCCGGGCCTGGAACGTCTGGTGGACCGGCGGCGGCTGGTGGACCCGGCCGGTGATCGGCTGGAAGTCCCCGATATTGAAGCGGAACGGCCACAGGTAGCCATCCCAGCCGACGACATCGAACGGGTGATGGCGATAGTGGTACGCGGTCACGCGGTCGCTGGACCGGACGTGGACCACGAAGTCGCCCGCTTCGTCACGGGGCGCGACGTCGTCAGGGGCGTGGATGTCGCGTTGTGCATACGGCGAGTGCTCGAGGAGCTGGCCGTAGTCGTTCCGATACCGCTTCGGCGGCTCGATCTCCGAGGGTGCCTCGAGGTAGAGCATCCGCTGCTCGGAGTCAGCGTCCGGCTCGAGCCGCCAAGTTGTCCCGATGGGCAACACCAGATAGTCGCCAGGTCCGTAGCGCAGCGGCCCGAAGTTCGTGTCGCACAGGCCACTGCCCTCGTGAACGAAGAGCATCTCGTCCGCGACGCCGTTGCGGTAGAACAGCGCGTCCGGCATCGGTTCTGCGGGCAGGACGACGCCGAAGATGACGTCATTGTTGAAATAGAGCGGGATCCTCCCGGAGATCGCGTCGCCCCGCGGTCGGAGGCCGCCGGTCTTCGTCAGTCGATGGCGATGGAGCCCGTCGTCGGCTGCCTCGAGCTTCACCGGACGGACCGCCTCGATCCTGTGTGTCTGCGTCGGCGGGACCAGGTGGTAGAGGAGCGAGCTGCGCCCGGTGAAGCCCTCGACCCCGAACAGCTCCTCCGTGTAGAGCGTGCCGTCCAGGGCGCGATGCTGCGTGTGGCGCTGTGGCGGGATCCTGCCGTGCTGGACGTAGTACATCAGGCGACTGGCCTCCCCGTATCCGAGGAGGCCAGTCTAGGCGGAACGTGTCAGTTCTTGGCGGAGGCCGGGGTCAGGCGAACCGTCGCGAGCAAGGACTCGAACAAGGGCCTCGTGAAGGGCGAGAACATCGTCAGGACGTAGACCCGACCACCTTTGGAGACGACGGCCTCCAGGTAATGCGAGGAGCAGTGGACGTCCAGGTGGCCGACGATGCCATCCACCGCGATGTCTTCATCCAGGGTTGGAGCTCCGCACGATGTTCCCAACGTCCGGTCGGCGGCGTAGGCCGCGAACCACGTCTGGAACGACACTCCCGCGGGAAGCTTCATCGACGTCCCGTAGATCTTCGGGGCAGCTCCGATCTGATCCGACACGGACTGGGTTTCGTAGCCGGCCGTCCAGGCCTTCGGCGCCGGCGTGACCGCCCAGGTGGCCGGATGGTCGATCGAGTAACCGCCGAGCGGAGAGATGAAGGTCTGATCGAAGGCCGGGATGCTCGGCAGCGTCACGGTCGCGAGGACGGCCTCGAATGTCGCGCGGTCGACGTTCCCGTCCATGTTGAAGTTGTACGCGAAGCGTCCGGCGACGACGACGGCGTCGAACGCCAGACCGCCGGGCGAGATCCCGGTCGGACCGGCTGGCACGCCGTCGAAGTCGATCCTGCCCTCCTGGCCGCCGATCGTCACGGTCCGCCACGTCGCAGGCGCGCCGGAGCCGAACAGGGCTCCGTACGCCTGAAGCCAGGCATCGGCCGTCTGGCCATCGGCCAGCCGCTGGGACGCCGCAGAGAAGCGCACGCGCGTCGTGCTGAGCTCGTCGTTGATCCCGCTTCCCCAGTCGTTCTTGGCGCCGGCCGCCCACGACGCGGTCGCAAGCTTCCTCGTCCAGCCGCTCGGGTAGGCCACGGTGTAGCCGTAGCGATCGGACGTGAACGTTCGGTCGAGGATCGGGAGCGATGCCGCGACGGACGGCGAGCCTGTAGAGGTCGGAAGTGCCGACGGCGATGGGCCTCCGACGCCGCGGTTGTCCGCGTTGCGGAGGAACAAGGCGCCTCCGAGCAGGGCGATGGCGACAGCCACCGTCCCTGCCAGCAGGCGGGTGGTCTGGGTCATGGGTCTGGTCCTCCACGGGACCCGAAGATCCCGCTCCTGTGCAGTCGTTTCGATCCGGAGGAGCGCGGCCTCCACGGCGCGATCAGGCGCCTGGGTCGGTCCCGTCTCGATCCATGACCGGGCGGCGCGTTCGAGCGAGCGGTCATCGGTCATGCGAGTCTCCCTCCGGGGATCGTGAGCTCCGCATCCGCCACCAGGGCGTCGCGGAGCGCGTGGGTTGCGTAGTGCAGACGCGATCGGGCCGTGCCCGCGGGGATCTCCAACATCTCGGCGATCTCCACGAGCGGCAGCCCGAGGTAGTGGTGCAGGACGAAGACCGCCCGCTGATCGACCGGGAGCTGGCGGAAGGCCCGCTCGAGCTGATCGCGGTCGGCGACGGCAGCCGTGCCGTCGGGAATGGTGGGTCCGTCGATCGGCAGGACCCGGATGTTCGCGGTCCATTGGCGCGCCCGCCGCGATTCGTCGTAGCAGGCGTGGACGAGGATCCGGTGGATCCACGCTTCGAAACGCTCCGGTTCCCGCAGGTGCGGGAGCCGACGCCAGGCGAGGACGAGGGCGTTCTGCAGCGCATCCTCGGCGAGACCCGAGTCCCGCAGGATCCGTTGTGCGACCGCGTAAAGCGAGTCGCTGACCTGGTGCACCAGGACGGCGAACGCCTCACGATCGCCCCGACGGGCCTGCTCGACGAGGTCTCGATCCACCCTCGACCTCCGATCGCCGCGATCCTCATGATCGTGGACTACCCACCATGACGGTCGGGCCGCGGCCAAACGTTCAATCGGTGGCGATCACCGTGCTCCGCCGCTCGAGAAGGACGACGTCACGCCAATGTCCGCGCGCGTCCTGCCCGAGCCGATGCTGCACGCCGATGCGGCGGAACCCGACTCCCTCGTGGAGCGCCAGGCTCGGCGCGTTCTCGGCCAGGACGCCGGCGAGCAGTGTCCAGAAGCCAGCCGCCTCCGATGCCACGATGAGCGCGCCGAGGAGAGCCCGACCGACGCCTCGACCGCGCGCCGCCTCGGCGACATAGACGCTTTCCCACGCGACGCCGTTGTAGACCATGCGCGACGAGTAGCCGCCCAGCGCCGTCCAGCCGATCGTGGCACCCGTCTCGTCGCG
>DASYJV010000063.1:0-10956 GCA_035996105.1 Candidatus Limnocylindrales bacterium
CACGATGCCGGGATGGCCGGCGGTGAGGGATCGAAGGCAGCCGAGGAGGCCGCCGAGGTGGCCGAGGCGGCAGAGGCACCGAAGAAGGTCAAGGACCAGTAGGGGCGGGGGCACGCGTGACGACGTCAAGCAGCAGCACCAAAGGGCCGAAGGTCCCGTATCGCTGCTCGTTCTGCGGCAAGAGCCAGGAACAGGTCCGCAAGCTCATCGCGGGCCAGGGCGTCTACATCTGCGACGAGTGCATCAACCTGTGCCAGGAGATCATCGAGGAGGAGCTCCTCGAGACGCCGCGTCCAAAGAGCGCGTCGAGCAAGCTGCCGAACCCGCACCAGATCAAGGATGCGCTCGACCAGTACGTCATCAGCCAGGAGCGGGCCAAGAAGGTCCTCTCGGTCGCCGTCTACAACCACTACAAGCGGGTCAACGCCGGCCATCAGGTCGATGAGGTCGAGCTTCAGAAATCGAACGTGCTGCTCGTCGGACCGACCGGCTCGGGCAAGACGCTCCTCGCCCAGACCCTGGCGCGCGTGCTGGACGTCCCCTTCTGCATCGCCGATGCGACCTCGCTGACCGAGGCCGGCTATGTCGGCGAAGACGTCGAGAACATCCTGCTCCGACTCATCCAGGCCGCGGATTTCGACGTCGCCCGGGCGCAGCGCGGGATCATCTACATCGACGAGATCGACAAGATCGCGCGCAAGGCCGACAACCCCTCGATCACTCGCGACGTCTCGGGCGAGGGCGTCCAGCAGGCGCTGCTCAAGATCCTCGAGGGGACCGTCGCCAATGTCCCGCCCCAGGGCGGCCGCAAGCATCCCCATCAGGACTTCATCCAGATCGACACCACCAACGTCCTGTTCATCTGTGGCGGGGCGTTCGACGGTCTCGAGCGGATCGTCGAGGAGCGAGTCGGGCGGCGGTCCATCGGGTTCGGGTCGAAGTCGGCGATGGGCCCGGTCGAGCGAGGCAGGATCCTCGAGAAGGTGATGCCGGAGGACCTCCTGAAGTTCGGGCTGATCCCCGAGTTCATCGGTCGTCTGCCGGTCATGGTCACCCTCTCGGCGCTCTCCGCGGAGGACCTCGTCCGCGTGCTGACCGAGCCGAAGAACGCGGTCACGCGCCAGTTCGAGAAGTTCCTCTCGCTCGACAAGGTCGAGCTCGCCTTCACGCCGGGCGCGCTCCAGGCGGCGGCGGAGGTCGCCCTCGACCGCAAGACCGGCGCTCGAGCGCTGCGCTCGATCGTCGAGGAGTCGCTGCTCGAGGTGATGTACGACATCCCCGATCGGACCGATATCCGCAAGTGCATCATCACCGAGGAGACGATCCGCTCCGGCCGGCTCCCGCTGCTGCTGACCAAGTCCGACGTCGACGGCGGGGTCGATGAGACGAACTACCAGGACTGGCTCGCCGAACGGGGCGAGACCGCATAGCGCAGCGCGGTCGGATCACGACCGCGGGGCGGACCCGGGGGCGGCGCCGGTCGTCGGCTTCTCGAGGATCACGTGGAAGAAGTCCTTGGTCAGGTCCCAGCGCGGATACCGGCCCAGGATGTCGCCGAAGCGCTCGTACAGGGCCTCATCGAGCGGCTCTTCCGAGAAGCGCAGTGAGCGGATGACGAAGCCGATCTCGCGCAGGTAGTCCTCGTATTGCGCCCAGGTCAGGCGGTTGACCCACGACGCGCCGGCCGTGATCCCGCTGTGCTTCTCACGGAACTCCTGGATGACGTCGTCGCTGAAGAGCAGGTGAGGGAAGGGGAAATACAGCTCGCGGTAGATATGCGAGGCTCGCGGGCCGCGGTGGAGATTGGCGCTGATGTAGGCGATGCCGCCGGGCTTGAGGATGCGAAAGAGTTCGGTCAGCACGGCATGCGGATGGACGACATGCTCGAGGACCGAGAACGAAACGATCCGGTCGAAGGCCTCGTCGTCGAACTGTCCGCCGAGCGCGATGTCGGCGCAGACGTAGTGCGTCCGCTCGTCGGCCAGGGTGGTCCAGGCGGCACGCTCGATGACATCGAGCCCCCACGCGTCGGCGCCGAACTTGTGGCTCATGTACCAGACCTCGAAACCGGCGCCACAGCCCAGCTCCAGCACCCGCTTGTCGGCGAGGTCGATCGAGTTGTGGATGTCGAGCAGGCGTCGCCTCGCCCGGTCCTCGCGCGAGACCTGGTCGAAGCCGGGCGCGTCCGTGACGAGCGGCTTGGCGCGGTACTCCTCGTTGAGCGCCTCCAGCTGAGCCAGGTCCATGACCGGTGGCCGCTCGCCGGTCGCGTAGATCGAACGCACGACCCGGTCGGCGCGCTCCATGGCCGGTGGTTCTGGCCAGTTCGAGTCGATCGAGCGAGGCCGGGGCACGACCTGCCACGTGCGTGGGAGATTGCCCCACGACGATCGCGTGCTCGTCGTCCGGTCGGCGATCCCGAGCGCATCCGGGCCCCCGAGCGCCAGCGCCGCACGTCCGACGAGCCGGGCCGCGCGACGTCGGAGCGTCCGTGGGACCAGGCGGAGCCGCCACGCCAGCGGACCGGCCGACGACCGCTCGAGGCGTCGCCAGATCCGGCGGAGGGTGCGGTGCGCGGGGGAGCCGAGCGATCGCCGCGCGCTCATCTGGGGCCTCCTGGTCGACGGTGGGACGCCGCTCGAATGTAGCATCCCGGGCGGGTCCGGCGGGCTTCGGCCCCGGTCAGCCTCGGGACCGCTCGTGCTACACTCCCGCCCTCACGGCGATGACCGGGAAGAGTAGCGTCGGGACGGGCCCCGGAGCGAGCGCGGGACGGTGCGAGCCGCGCGGGCACGACGACGTGAAGGTCGCTCGCGAGCCGTGCGGGAGACGCCCGATAGCGCGTCGAGAGGGCACCGGTCCAAGCGGATCGCGATGAACGACCCGACGCCGGAGCCGAACCAGCAGGTGGTACCACGACCCGTTCGTCCGCTGGACGAGACGGGTCGTTCTGTTTCTCGAGGACCGACGCATGCCGGATCTGCCGAAGGCCTATACGCCGCACGAGGTCGAGGGCGCGATCTACGATCGCTGGCTGGCGGCGGACGTGTTCGCGCCGGACGGCAAGGGCTCGACCGCCGACCCGACGCTGCCGCCATTCACGATCATCCAGCCACCGCCCAACATCACCGGGTCGTTGCACCTCGGGCATGCCCAGCGGACCGCGGTCGAGGACCTGATGATCCGGCACGCCCGGATGCGCGGCCACCGGGCGCTCTTCCTGCCTGGACTCGATCACGCCTCGATCGCCGCCCAGTTCGTCCTGGACGGCATCCTGGCAAAGGAAGGCGAAGACCGGCAGTCGTTGGGGCGTGAGCGGTATCTCGAACGGATGCGGGCGTTCGTGGCCACGACCCGCGAGGTGATGCTCGTCCAGCAACGGCGTGTCGGTGCGTCGGCCGACTGGGGCCGCCTGCGGTACACCATGGACGACCGCTCCGCCAAGGCTGTCCGCACGGCCTTCGAACGGCTCTATCGGGCCGATCTCGCCTACCGCACGGAGGCGCTCGTCAACTGGTGCCCGGGCTGCCGGACGAGCGTCAGCGACCTCGAGGTCATCGCAACGCCGGAGACCGGGACGCTGTGGTCGGTGCGGTATCACCTCGTCGACGCCGCGACCGGCCGCCCCGAGCCCGATGCCGGCATCGTCGTCGCCACGACTCGACCCGAGACGATCCTCGGCGACACCGCGGTCGCGGTCCACCCGGATGATCCCCGCTACGCGGCCCTCGTCGGCCGGCTGGTCCGGGTCCCGTTCGTGGAGCGAGACGTCCCGGTCATCGCCGATCCGGTGGTCGACCCCGCGTTCGGGACCGGCGCGGTCAAGATCACCCCGGCCCACGATCCCCAGGATTACGCCACGGGTCTGCGTCACGGCCTCGCCGCCCCGACCATCCTGGGCGACGACGCGAGCGTCACCGGCACCGGCACGAGGTTCGACGGGATGGACCGCTACGAGGCGCGCGCGGCCATGGTCGCCGAGCTCGAGACTCGTGGCGACCTGGTCGTCGCGATCCCGCATGACATGGTCATCGGGCGGTGTCAGCGCAGCAACGACGTCATCGAGCCGCGGCTCAAGACCCAATGGTTCATCCGGACGACGCCACTCGCGGAGCGGGCGCTCGAGGCGACCCGGGCCGGACGGACCCGGATCCTCCCCGAACGGTTCGAGAAGACCTGGGAGCACTGGCTGACCAACATCCGAGACTGGAACGTGTCGCGTCAGCTGTGGTGGGGTCACCGGATCCCGGCCTGGTACTGTCCGGACGGTCACGTGACCGTGTCGTCGGCCGAGACCGGCCCCGATGCCTGCGAGGTGTGCGGCCGTCCCGCCGCGGCGCTGACCCAGGACCCCGACATCTTCGATACCTGGTTCAGCTCCGGGCTCTGGCCGTTCTCGACCCTCGGCTGGCCCGACGACACGGATGACTACCGGGCGTACTACCCGACCTCGGTGATGGAGACGGGCTACGACATCATCTTCTTCTGGGTCGCCCGGATGATGATGCTCGGTCTCGAACTGACGGGCCGGGAGCCCTTTCACACCGTCTACCTGTCCGGTCTGATCCGGGATCCCGCCGGGCAGAAGATGTCGAAGACCAAGGGCAATGTGGTCGACCCGCTCGGGGTCATCGACGAGTCAGGTGCCGACGCCCTGCGCTTCGCCGTCATCCACGGCGCCACGCCCGGCAACGACCAGCGGTTCGGGCCGGTGAAGCTCGAGCACGCCCGCAACTTCGCGAACAAGCTGTGGAACGCCACCAGGTACGTGGTCGGCGCTCGGCCGGCGACGATCCCCGAGGGCGCCGAGCGACGCCTTCCCGACGAACGCCACCTCGGACCGGCGGAACGATGGCTGCGCTCGCGAGCCGCCGCAACCACCGCGGCGGTCGACGAGGCGATGTCGGGCTTCGCCTTCGGCGAGGTCACCCGGCTCGTCTACGAGGCGATCTGGGATGAGTACTGCGATTGGGGCCTCGAATTCGCGAAGGTCCGGCTGACCGACCCCGGAACGAGCGCCGATGAGCGGGAGGCGACCTGGTGGACCCTCGTCGAGGTCCTGGACACCTATCTTCGGCTGCTCCACCCGGTCATGCCCTTCGTGACGGAGGCGCTGTGGGGCGGGCTGCCCCATCGTGCCGGCGACCCGGAGCTCCTGATCGTCGCGCGCTGGCCGGGGGTGGGGGAGCGCGACGCCGCGGCCGAGTCCGAGATCGGCGCGTTGATCGAGCTGGTCGGTGAGATCCGCAACGCACGTGCCTCGGCCAAGCTGCCGGCCGGCGACTGGCTCGAGACCCTGGTCCATGTCCCGGTCGCGCTGGGCCCGACGTTCGAGGCGCTCCGGCCGGCGATCGAGCGGCTTGCCCGGGCGCGCCCGCTCGAGCGCGAGTTGACGCCAGAGGCGCTCGCCGCCGTGTCGCGGCCGGGCGACCTGACGGTCATCGTCGGCGGCGGCGAGATCGAGGCGACGATCCGACCGGCGACCGGCCACGCGGAGATGGGTGCGCTCGAGCGTGAACGGCTGGAGCGTGAGCTCGCCGACGCGGAAGGGTGGCTGTCGGCGGCGCGGGACCGGCTGGCCAACGATTCGTTCGTGTCGCGTGCGCCGGCCGCTGTCGTCGAGGGCGCTCGGGCGCGGGAGGCGGAGCTGGCAGACCAGGTGACACGGCTCAGGGACCGCCTGGGTCGTTGACGCCTGCGGGCGTCGTCCTCAGCTGGCTGCGGCGAACGTGGCGACGATCGGCAGATGGTCCGAGAGGTCGCCTGCGTCGCGCATGACGACGCATTCGAGGGCGCGCAGGCCGCGGGTCAGGAGATGGTCGATCCGGAGCGGGCCGCACGACGCCCGGCGCGGATCGCCCGGCGGGACGCCGACCCCCGCAAAGGCATCGTCGAAGGTTTCGGCCAGCCGACCGAGCTCCGGGGCCTCGATCGGGGCATTGAGGTCGCCGGCCAGGATCACGGGTGAGCCCAGGTCATCGGCGATGCCGGCGAGCGTTTCCGCCTGGGCCTGTCGCTGCGCCGCGCCGGCGTAGGTCAGGTGGGCGTTGACCAGGAGGGGCGCCAGGCCTTGCCCCGACACGCCGCCCAGCCGGCCGCCGACCGCACAGCGCGGCTCACGGGTCCCGTACGGGGCGGTCGCGAACGTGACGCCGGCCAGGGGCCGACCGCTGCCGGCCGGCTCAACCTGGGCCTCGTCCGCGCCGACCGGGAGGCCCAGGGCGAAGCCCTCGCGGAGGGGCTGGCGGGTCAGCCAGGCGTTGCCCCACGTCGCGGCGCCGATCGCCCGTCCGTTCTCCGGCTCGACGAGGGCGAAGGCATGCACCGCCGCATAGCGGACGTGCATCCCCGTCAGCCGCGCCAGCTCGGCCGGCTCGTCGAGCAGCGCACCGCCAGGGGTGAGGACGGCGACCTCCTGGAGCGCGACGGCGTCGGCGTCGAGCGCGGTGATGACCGCCGCGATCCGACCGAGGCGGTCGGCGTCGACGTGCCGCCACCACGCCGGTGGGAACGGGTCGCCGGGGCCGATCGCCGCCCGGATATTCCAGCTGGCGACCCGGATCGTCGGCGATCCGCGGCTCAGCCCGGGACCTACTTGACCGAACCTGCCAGCAGCCCCTGGACGAAATAGCGCTGCAGGCTGATGAACACGATCAGCGGCACGATCATCAGGAGGAACGCGCCGGCGGCCAGGAGCTGCCATTCCGTGCCGTACTGGCTGAGCAGGTTCTGGACCGTCAATGTCATCGGGAAGTTGGTGTTCTTCCCGACGAACACCAGGGCCATGAGCAGATCGTTCCAGACCCACAGGAACTGGAAGATCCCGTACGCCGCGATCGCCGGCACCGACAGCGGGACGACGATCGTGCGGAAGATCCCCAGGTCCGACGCCCCATCGATCCTGGCAGCCTCGATCAGGTCGCGAGGCAGGGTGATGAAGAAGTTCCGGAGCAGGAAGATCCCGAACGGCAGGGCGAAGGCGGTGTGGACCAGCCAGATCGCGAGATACCCCTGCGTCCAGCCGAGTGGCTTGAACAGGTTGAGCACCGGGATGAAGGCCACCTGGGCCGGCACCATCAGCAGCGCCACGACGATCAGGAAGAGCGAATCACGGAACGGGAACTTGACCCACGAGAACGCGTACGCCGCCATCGAGGCGATCGTCAGCGGGAGCAGGGTCGAGGGGATCGAGATGATCAGGTTGTTGATGAACGCACCGAGCATCCCCTGGGCGTTCAGGACCGCGGAGTAGTTCTCGGTCGTGAAGCGCAAGGTCGACAGCGTCTCCCACCAGCCGGTCGCCTGGATGTCGCTGCGCGGACGGAACGAGGTCACCAGGAGCCCGATCGTCGGCGCCAGCCAGACCAGCGCGATGAGGCCGAGCACGATGTGGATGGGCGTGCGGTTGAGCATCGCCACGAGCCGGCCGGCCGGCGTGCGTGCCCGGGTCTTGATGGCGGGGCCGGCGAGCGCGTCGTGTTGTGTCATACGACGGCCGACTGGCGGAAGCGACGGATGTTGAACGCCATCACGGGGATCAGCACGACGAGCATCACCACCGCGACGGCGGCCGCCTTCCCGAACTGACCCGAGGAAAGTCCGTCCTGGTAGAAGGTGAACGCGATCACGCGGCTGGCCGTCCCGGGCCCGCCGTTCGTCATCACGAAGATCAGGTCGAACAGCTTGATGACGTTGACGATGAGCGTGACGGCGAGCACGGACATCGGGAGGCTCACCATCGGCAGGATGATCCTGAAGAAGACCTGGCGTTCATTGGCCCCGTCCGTCCTCGCTGCCTCCAGCACCTCCGCGGGGATGCCCTTGAGGGCGGCGGACAGGATCACCGTGGCGAAGCCAACGGAGGCCCACGTCCCCGCCGCGATCAACGCCGCATTGACGAACGAGGTGTCGCCCAGCCAGGAGATCGGCCCGATGTGAAAGACGCCGACGAGTGCGTTGAGCAGACCCGTCTGTGCGTCAGGGGCGTAGACGAATTTCCAGATGACGGCCAGCGCGGTCGCCGCGACGGCCATCGGCAGGAAGACGATCGCCTTGATCAGGGACTCGTAGCGGACGCGGGATGCGAGCGTCGCGACGATGAGCCCCAGACCCAGCACGAACCCCGTGTAGAAGATGATCCACAGGACGTTGTTCCAGATCGCGCCCGATGGCGGGAAGGTCTTGAGGTTGATGAACCCCGGGTCGTTGGTGAACAGCTGGATGAAGTTGTTGAGGCCGACCCACTCGGTGAACTGGCCCTGGCGCCCTCGGTTGAAGGCGAGCGCGATCGTGTAGATCGTCGGGTAGACCAGGAAGACGATCAGCAGGATCGCCGCGGGGGCCGAGAAGAGGAGCGCCGCGGGCCAGTTGGTCCGCTCGGCCGAGACGTTCGGCGGCTTCCGAGGCTTCCCGGACAGGGCCGCCTGTTCCACCACTCCGACAGCTGGGTCGACCGTCTGGGTCACGGACTCCTCCTTCAAGCCGTGGATGAACGACGCGGGAGGCGAGCGCCTCCCGCGTCGAGCGCGAAACCGGTTACTCGGCGGCCCAGGCCGCCTTGACCTGACTCTCGAACGAGGCCCAGTCGACCGCCGTGCCGGAGATCGCCTTCTGCAGCTCGGCGCCCAGGTCGGGGCTGCCGGACGGCAGGAGGTCGGATCCGTCGAAGCGGACGGCCGTGGCACCCGTCACCTGGGCGGCTTCCCGCTTGGTGAGCTCGTTCGGGTAGACGGCCACGTCGACCGACTTGACCGGCGAGATGATGGCGCCCGTCTTGGCCCAGACCTCTCCGGCTTCCTTGGTCGTCATGTACTGGATGAATTCCTTGACGCCCGGCTTGGTCGTCAGGGCCGCGATGACGTCGCCGCCGATCGTGACCGGCTTCTCGGTGCCGCCGAAGGACGGGAAGTCCGTCCAGTTGATCTCGGCCGGGACCTTGATGGCCTTGTTGACCTGGCCGGTCACGATGCCGCCGACGAAGCCGCCTTCATAGTAGAAGTCGGCCTTACCGGTGGCGCCGAAGACCTGGCCGATGCCATCGACCCAGGCGCGTCCGAGGGCACCCTTGATGCCGCCGTCGACGTTCTTGTCGGTGAGCACGTCGGTCATCGCCGTGACCGCCGTCGCGACGGACGGATCCGTCCACGGCAGCTTGCCGCTGAAGAGCTGGTCGTACTTGTCCGCGCCGGCCTGGCGCAGATAGATGCTCTCGAACCAGTCGGTGAGCGTCCAGGTATCCGGTGAGACACCCAGCCCAAGCGGCGCGGTGCCCTTGCCCTGGATAGTGCTCAGGGCCGCCTTGAACTCGTCCCACGTCTTGGGCGGCGTGACGCCGGCCGCAGTGAGCCGATCCGGGCGATACCAGAGGGTGCTCTTGCTGTTGAACTTGACCATGATCGCGTAGAGGTCGCCATTGACCTTGCCGATGTCGAGCAGGCCCGGCGCGTAGTTCGCGTCAAGGGATGCCGCGTCGATGCCGAGATCGGCGATCTTCTTGATCGAACCGTCCTTCGCGAAGTGGCGAAGGAATCCGATCCCCGGGAGGATCGAGATGTCTGGCGGGTTGCCGCCCGAGATCCGGGTCTGGAGGACCGTCGCGTAGTTCGTCCGGATCGACTCGTACGTGACGGCGATCCCGGTCTTGGCCGTGAAGGCGTCGAGGACCTTCTGGAAGTTCTCCTGCTCCGAGCCACCCCACAGGGAGGTGACGGTGATGGAGCCGCCCGCGGCGGGGCTTCCGCCGCCGCCGCTACCGGCCGGCGAGCCTGCGGGAGTGCTGGCGTTCGACGTCGCAGCCGTGCTCGGGGCGGCCGAACCGCCGCCACCGCCGCAAGCGGCAGCGACAAGCGAGCTCGCCATGAATAGCGAAACGAGACGTAGCGATCGATTCATCGACCACCTCCGTGAGTCCGGGCGTCGTCCACGAGTGTGGGCGCGACGGACGGGTTGCGAAAGGACGTTCGGATGTGCCTTCCTCCTCCTGCGGCACCGGCAGGCAGCTCGTTCGGGCGGCGAACGCATCGCTCGACCGATCTCCGCGGCGGTCGTCCGAACGGCGAGCCGACGCAAAGTTGCAGGGCAGTGCCCATGCAAGCCGAGCCTATGTCGCCATTCCTCCCTCTGTCAACGGCAATGGAGGTTGCAATCGGCGGCCCGGTCAGGGTTTCAACCCCCGGCGTCGCGGTTCGTTGCGCCGACGACCGCGAGCGCCTGGGCCAGGACGCGGCGTCCGATCGCGGCCGCCTCCGCCGGGGGTGACCAACTGCTGTCCTGTTCGACCATCAGCCAGCCGTCGTAGTCGCGAGCGTCAAGGGCACGGAGGCAGCCGAGCAGGTCGAGCGCGCCCGCACCGAGCTCGGTGAAGAGCCTCGCCCGGATGGCCGAGCCGAAGTCCGGCAAGACGCCGGTGGTCAGCTGTGCGAGCACGACTGGGTCGACGTCCTTGAGGTGGACGTGGGTCACCCGCTCACCGAGCTGCCGGAGGGCGTGGACCGGGTCGCCACCGCCAACGAGCCAGTGCCCGACATCGAGGCAGATCCCGACCGTCGCGTCGGTATGGGCGACGAGCTGGGTGACCTCGGCCGGGGTCTCGACATAGGTCCCGGCGTGCGGGTGGAAGGACAGCCGATGACCCGCAGCGATGGTCTCGTCGGCGAGGGTGTGCAGGACGGCCGCGAGGTCGCGCCAGCTCCCGTCGTCGAATCGAGGCGTGTCAGTCGCGGCGGCGCGGCCTGCCCGTCGGTCGCGGTCGGGGGTGCCGTCAAGGGCGACGCACAGCACATCGCCGCCGCCCTCATGGAGCACCCGCAGGCGCTCGCGGCCGACCGCCAGGGCATTCTCGCCCGGACCCGCCGGTCCTGCCGGGAGCGCCGCATAGACCTCGGCGAGCCGGAGACCGCGCTTCGTGAGGGCGGCCCGGAGCTCGGCGCCTTCGGGGAAGTCCGTCCCGAGCTGGGT
>DASYJV010000064.1:0-24512 GCA_035996105.1 Candidatus Limnocylindrales bacterium
AGGCTCCACGCCTATCACTGGGATGGCGAGGAGTGGGAGCAGGCCGGCGTGCTGCGGGGCGTCGACCACCGGCCGATCGTCGTCGACGGCTTGTGGGGGATCGCATTCGGCGGCGGCATCAACGTCGCCAACAACGGCGCGGCCAACACCCTGTTCTTCGCCGCGGGCCCGAACGACGAGAAGGGTGGCAGCTTCGGGACGATCACCGTCAGCGCGCCCTGACACAGCACCGGCCGCCGGGGGTACTGATGGAGCCGGCCTGAGGCCGGCTCCATCGATTCATGTCTCGGTCGTAGCCGCCGTCAGCCGCCTGGGCCGAAGAGCAGCGTCAGCCAGCGCTCGAGCGGGCTCACCGCCGTCGGCGCACCGACGCGCAGACCCGCGGATCCGGGGGCGTTGGCATCGAGCGCGGGGGCCCCGGCCTGCAGTGCGAATGCGATCTCCCTGGGCCGTCCCAGACCGTAGGCTCGTGCCTGCTGGTCGACGAAACGTTGCTGCTGGATCCGTTCGAGCTCGCGTTCGAGACCAGCCAGCTCGTGACGCTGGGCCGCATTGGCGGTGATCATCCCCTCGGCCCGTCCCGTCGCCGCCGATGCCTCGCTGACCTGGCGGGCGAACAGGATGATCACCCAGGCGGCGATGAGGACACCGAGCAGGATGGCGCCTCGACGACGGGTGATCCCGACGATCGGGAGCGTCGCCAGGCCTGGCTCGCCGAGGATCTGGACGCTCGACGTCATCGACGTTTCGGACGGATCCGGGGCGTCGTCGGTCGCCTTCGAGAAGAGCCGGCGGAGCATCGACCGAGCGTAGCTACGCTCAGCTGCGGTGTCAAATCGCGCCTGCGTGCACCGTCGTGACAGCCGACCTGTCACGACGCACGACCAGAGTCTGCTAGACTCGCGCCGTTTCGAACATCCGTTCGTTCTTGAGGCCCGACTGCATGCGCACATACGCCCCCGCTGAGCCAGGCGCCGTCCTCGAGGGCCTGCTGGCCGAACCGTCGCTCGCGCGGGGGATCGTCCACCACGCCGTCATCCCGCCCCGAGCCGCCGTCCATGCCGACTTCCCCGACTGGCTCGACGCCCGCATCGTGACCGGGCTCGCCAAGCGCGGCATCGAACGGCCGTACATCCACCAGGCGGAGGCGATCGAAGCCGCCCACGCGGGCCAGGATGTCGTGGTCGTCACCCCGACCGCCTCGGGCAAGTCGCTGTGCTACGCCCTCCCGATCCTGCAGGCCATCGCCGACGATCCGTCAGCCCGCGCCCTCCTCCTGTTCCCGACCAAGGCCCTCGGCCAGGACCAGGTGACCGAATTCGGCGAACTGACGCTGGCGGCCGGGCTCCAGGTGTCGACCTCGACCTATGACGGCGACACGCCGGCGCCGATCCGCTCGGCCATCCGGACGGCGGGCCAGGTCGTGGCGACCAACCCGGACATGCTCCACTCGGCGATCCTCCCCCACCATACGAAGTGGTTCCAGTTGTTCGAGCAGCTGCGCTACATCGTCATCGACGAGCTGCACACGTATCGCGGCGTCTTCGGCAGCCATGTCGCCAACGTCATCCGTCGGCTGCTGCGCATCTGCGCGCACTACGGCAGCACGCCGGTGATCGTGTGCTGCTCGGCGACCATCGGCAACCCGGCCGAGCTCGCGAGGATGCTCACCGGGCGGCCGGCCCGGCTCGTCGATCGGACCGGCGCCCCGGCCGGTCAGCGCCATATGGTCCTCGTCGACCCGCCCATCCTCCACCCCGAAAGCGGCGCTCGGGGCTCCGCCGCAACGCTGGCCCAGCGCTGGGCCCTGCCCTTCCTGCGGGCGGGCCGCCAGACGATCGTCTTCGGGCGCTCGCGCGTGGCGGTGGAGATCCTGCTGACCGGCCTGCGCGAGTCCATGCGCGAGAGCTACGGCCCGCGATCGAGGGTGCGGGGCTACCGGGGCGGCTACCTGCCGACCGAACGACGGGCCATCGAACGCGGCCTCCGCGATGGCGAGATCCTCGGTGTCGTCGCCACCAACGCACTCGAGCTCGGGGTCGACATCGGCCGGCTCGACGTGGCGATCCTGGCCGGCTACCCCGGCTCGGTGGCCGGGACCTGGCAGCAGTTCGGCCGCGCCGGCCGTCGCCAGGGCACGAGCGTCGCGATCCTGGTCGCGTCGGGTGCCCCCGTCGACCAGTTCGTCATCCATCACCCGGAGTTCCTGCTCGACGGGACTCCGGAGGAGGCGCGACTGGATCCCGACAATCTCCACGTCCTGCTCGCCCACCTGCGCGCCGCGACCTTCGAGCTGCCATTCGAGCCGGGCGAATGCTTCGGACCGGCGCCGGCTGACGACCTGCTGGCCTTCCTCGGCGAGGAGGGCCATGTGCGGCAGGCGGGCGACGGTCGCTGGTATTGGTCGAGCGAGAACTTCCCCGCCTCGGAGATCTCGCTGCGGACGGCCGCCCCGGAGAACGTCGTGATCATCGACACGACGCCCGACCGACCACGCGTGCTCGGGGAGGTCGACCTGTTCAGTGCCCAGGTGCTCGTCCACGAGCGAGCCATCTACATCCATGAATCGGTCCAGTACTACGTCGACCGTCTCGAATGGGGCGAGCGCAAGGCCTACGTCCATCGCGTCGACGTCGATCACTACACATATGCCAACCGCGCCGTGACACTCAAACCATTGGAGGTGTTCGCCGAAGCGGCCGCGGTCGGGGGACGGCGGATCCACGGCGAGGTCATGGTCGCCAGCCTGGTCACGCTCTTCAAGAAGCTGAAGTTCCTGACCGACGAGAATGTCGGCTTCGGACCGATCGACCTCCCCGAGCTCGAGCTCCAGACGACCGCCTACTGGCTGACCGCGGATGCCTCGCGCGCCCATTGGCGCCGGGACGAGCTCGACATCGCGCTGCTCGGCGCTGGCCGCGCCCTCCAGACGGTCGCCGCCATCCACCTGATGGTCGACCCGCGCGATCTCGGGCTGGTGACGCAGGTTCGTTCGCCGCACTCGGAGCAGCCGACGATCTACCTGTACGAGGCGGTCCCCGGCGGGATCGGTCTCGCCGAGCGGATGTGGGACCGACACGACGAGCTGGTGGCCGCCGCAGCCGATCTCATCGGCTCGTGCGGCTGCGACGGCGGCTGTCCCGCCTGTACCGGTCCGCGCCTCGAGCCCGGGATCGATGCCCGCGCCCTCGCGCTCCGGCTCCTCATCGAGCTCGGTGCGCCCGACCTCGTCGGCGGCTTGCAGGCGGCGCGGTGACGATCGGCGCCGCCGGCCCGGCGAGCCTCGCGAGACGGCTCGAGCGTTACCGTGGGTCGGCCCGCGGCCTGTCCGTCGATCGCGATGTCGTCCGTCAGGTCGAACTGCCCCACGCGCCGATCGATCGTCACCTTCTCGCCGAACGGCTGGCGTGGACCGTCGGTGGCGAGGTGGTCGCGAATGCGGGCGGGCTCCACGTCCGTTGTGAGCCCGAGGCGCGCACGATCCCGCTCGATCGCGAGCGTCTCGCGATCCTGCCCGCGCAGCCACCGCCGGGCGTCCCGCTGGTCTGTCTCGACACCGAGACGACCGGGCTCGCGACCGCCGCCGGGACCGTCGCCTTTCTCATCGGACTCGGCTGGTGGGAGGGCGACCGGTTCCGCCAGGTCCAGCTCCTCCTCCCCGACCATGCCGACGAACCGGCGCTCCTCACGGCGCTGGCCGACCTCATCCCGGTCGATGGCTGGCTGGTCACCTATAACGGGCGAGGGTTCGACTGGCCGCTGCTCGTGACCCGCTACCGGATGGCTCGCCGCGCGGCACCCATCCACGGCGGTCATCTCGACCTCCTGCCGGTCGTCCGCCGGCTCTTCCGCCACCGGCTCGACGACGCCCGGCTTCGTACCGCCGAGACCGGGCTGCTGGGGCTTCGGCGACATGGCGACATCGATGGCTCGGAGATCCCCGGCCGATACCTCGGCTTCCTGCGCGGCGGTCCGGCGGAACCGCTGGTCGAGGTCGTCCGCCACAACGACCAGGACGTCCGATCGCTCGCCTGGCTCCTGGTCCACCTGGCCGATGGCTATGGCAGCGTCGAGGCGCGCCGGCGGGCACCGGCCGGTGACCTGGCCGGTCTCGCCCGGGCGTATGCGCGCGTCGGCCGGCTCAGTGAAGCCTTCGACTGCTACGAGACCGCCCTGGCGATCTCGTCGCGCCCGATGCCGGTCGATGACGCGCCGCTCGCGGTCCACCGAGTGGCCGACCCGGGCGACGCCCCGTGGTGGTCGCCGAGCGTGCCCGCCGACTTTGGCGGACGACCGGCCCGGACCCTCCCAGTGGCGACCTCGAGCCGGTCTGCGGCGTTGGCCCGACCCTGGACGACCGATCGGATCGCGGTCGAGCGGGCCGATATCCTGCGTCGTCTCGGCCGCTGGGACGACGCGGCGGACGCCTGGGCGGCGCTCGCCGCCGGGCCGGGCCGAACCGCGATCGTGGCCGCCATCGAGCTGGCCAAGATCCGCGAGCACCGCCTGCGGGACCCCGTCGCAGCCCTCGACGTCACCCGATCTGCGATGGCCATGGTCGAGCGACGCCGGGCCCTCGGTCGCCCCGATCCGCGCATCGAGGCGGATCTCACTGGACGGGCCACGCGCCTGCGTCGTCGCGTCGCCATCGCAGCAGCCCGCGATTCGGTCACGCGCCGCTGACTAGACTGTGGCAAACACTCCGATCCACGGTCCACAGGTGACGTCATCGAATGGGAGGAGATCAGATGAGTGACTTCGAGCGCCTTTCGCTCTCCCGTCGGCGGTTCCTCCAGCTGTCCGCTGCGACCGCCGTTGTCGCAGCCTGCAACCCGACGGGTCTTGGCAGCGCAAGCCCGTCAGGAGCGGGCGCGAGCGTGGTGCCCGGCTCGGCCGCGCCGTCGGGAAGCGGCGCCGGGAGCAGTCCCGCCGGGGCGATCTCGGGGACGGTCAATGTCACCTATCCCGATGAGGCAGGGTTCAAGCCGAAGTACGTCGAGCAGGCCGCGGCCGCCGTCAAGAGCCAGTTCTCGGGCGTCGACGTCAAGATCGACCTTCAGAAGATCGGCGATGACGACTTCTACACCAAGCTCCTGCTACGCCTCGACAGCGGCGACGTCCCCGATGTGATCCACATCGGCGGCAGTCTCATCGGCGAGCTGTCCGACGCGGGCTACATCGAGCCGCTCGATGCGTATGTCGGTGCCTGGGACGGCTGGAAGCAGTACCCCGACGCGATCAAGGGTGGGGTGACCTACAACAAGAAGGTCTGGGCGATCCCCTACGGCCTCGACATGCGCTGGCTCTATTACCGCAAGGACGACCTTCAGAAGGCCGGGCTTCCCGCCGACTGGCAGCCCGCGAACGTCCAGGGCATCCTCGACGCGGCGGCAGCCGTGAAGTCGAAGGCGATCCCCAATGTCTTGCCGTACGCCCTGTATGCCGGCCCCGCCGGTTCAGGCGGAACGGCCGACCACGCATTCGTCCCACTCCTGTGGGCCTTCGGCGGGGACCTCCAGGACGCGAGTGGCAAGTGGATCGGGGACAGCCCGGCCACGAAGAAGGTGATGGCCTACTACGCCAAGGCGTATGGAGACGGCCTCAGTCCCAAGGAGATCATCACGGCCACGAAACCGTGGACGTCGATGCGCGAAAAGCTCGGCAACGGCGGGCTGGCGCTCCTCTTCGAGGGTGGCTGGGTCTACGGCGGCTGGGCGGCCAAGGACAAGGCGGCGACCGAGAAGAACGTCGGCTACCTCCTCCATCCGACCGAGAGCGGCGGCCCCTCGTTCACGATCGGCGGCCCGGGGACGTGCTGGTACATCACGGCCAAGAGCAAGAACAAGCAGGCGGCCTGGGAGTTCATCAAGGCCGTCAACTCGGCCGAGATCGTCGGCAAGCTCAACGCGGAAGATCCGCACCCCGTTGCGCGGACGGATGCCGCCGACGTCGCGGAGTTCAAGGCAAGCAAGTACCTCGTCGACTCGACGGCCGCGCTTGCCAAGGCTCGCTTCGTGGCCCCTTCCCCCGACTACCCCAAGGTCATCCAGGCCATCCAGGCCGCGACGGCCCGGATCGCGGCCGGCGGGATCTCGGCCGATGATGCGGCCAAGAAATACACCGATGACCTGAGCCAGGCCCTCGGTGCCGACAAGGTCACCTCCCTGTAGTGACCATCGGTCGCCGGGGCTCGATCCGGCGCAACCGGCTCTATCTCGCGGGGCTCAGCCCCGCTGCGTTCCTGCTTGCCCTGTTCTTCGTCGGCCCGGCCATCTGGGCGCTCATCGCGAGCTTCACGAACCGCGCACTCGTCGGCATCGACGCCGCGAATCCGCGGTTCGTGGGGCTGGGCAATTACACCCACCTGTTCGGTGATCCGGACTTCGCCCGGGTCATCCTCAATTCGGTGGTCTTCGTCGTCGGCTCGGCGATCATCGGCCAGTTCGTGCTCGGTCTCGGCCTCGCGCTGCTCCTCGACCATGCCGAGCGGCGCGGGTTCATCGCGACCAGCCTGGTCTATGCCGCGGTCCTCCTCGCGTGGGTCAATCCGACGATCATCGCCGGCTTTCTGTGGGTCGCGATGTTCGACTACTACAACGGGTCGCTCAACGTGGGCCTCGGCCTGCTCGGAGTCGGGCCGGTGGACTGGTTCGGACAGGGACCCATGCTCGCCGTGATCATCGCCAACATCTGGCGCGGCACGGCGTTCACGATGCTCATCTTCCTCGGCGCGCTGCGGACCATCCCGTCCGACATCTACGAGGCGGCCCGGGTCGACGGCGCGAACGCATTCCGCCGTTTCTGGGACCACACCCTGCCGCTGCTCCGCCCGATCGCGGCGCTGACGCTCCTGTCGGTCACGATGGCCACCTTCGGGACGTTCATCCTCATCCAGGCGCTGACGAACGGCGGACCGGCGCTGCAGACCGAGGTCATCGCGCTGTACGCGTTCCACGAGGCGTTCCAGGCGCACGCCGTCGGTTACGGGTCGACGATCGCGGTGGTGATGCTCGCGCTCAACCTCGTCTTCGCGATCGCCTTCCTGCGCTGGTCGAGGGCACGGGCATGACGACCGCGGTCGATCGCCTCGCCGACGCCGGGACGTCGGCCCCCATCGTGGCGCGCGCAGCCGTCCCGCCGGCGCGAAGGCCGAAGCAGCGCGCCGGACCGCTCGAGTGGATCGCCGTCCACCTGGTCTTCATCGCGATCTGCGCGTTCTTCCTGGTGCCCTTCCTGTGGCTGCTCAGCGCGGCGTTCGACGAGAAGGCGAGCGCCTACCTGCAGTGGCCGGTGGTCCCCACCGTCATGAACTTCGTGCGCACCTTCACGGAGCACGACTTCGGCCGGGTTTTGGTCAACAGCCTCTTCGTGGCCATCGCGACGATGGTGCTGGTCGTCTTCGCGGTCGCCCTCGCGGGCTATTCGCTGTCACGGCTCGATCTTCGTCACAAGGACTGGATCACGTACGCCGTCCTGCTCCTCCAGACGATGCCCATCTCGGCCACGATGGTCCCGATCTACGGCCTGGCCAAGCAGCTGGGGCTCCGCAACAGCTATCTCGGGCTGATCCTCATCCACGCCGCGATCGAGCTGCCGTTCCTCATCTGGCTGATGAAGGGCTTCTTCGATTCGATCCCGCGCCATCTCGAAGAGGCGGCCTGGCTCGACGGCCGGACGAAGTTCCGGGCGCTCGTCGAGATCGTCCTGCCGCTCGCCCGGCCCGGGCTCGGGATCGCCGCCGGTCTTGCCTTCCTCAGTGCCTGGGCCGAGGTCCTGATGGTCGTCATCCTCATCGACCAGCAGGACCTCAAGACCGTGCCCCTGGCTTTCTACGAGGCGATGCGGACCCAGGGCGGTTACACGGAGGTCCAGTACGGCGTCATCGCCGCGATGGGTGTCCTCTACCTCCTCCCGGTCATGGTCGTCTTCTTCGGCGCTCGCCGGCTGATGGTGCGTGGCCTGATGAACAGCACCAGAGGTCTCTAGGCGATGGCCGACGTCGTGTATGAGAACGTCTGGAAGCAGTTCGCCGCCCAGGCGCAGACCGCCGCCGCAGTGCGTGGCCTCTCGCTCGACATCGCCGATCGCGAATTGCTCGTCCTGCTCGGGCCGTCCGGGTGTGGCAAGACGACGGCCCTCCGGATGCTGGCCGGTCTCGAGGAACCCGACAGCGGCGACATCCGCATCGGCGGCAAGAGCGTGGTCGGCCTCGAACCCAAGGACCGCGACGTCGCCCTCGTCTTCCAGAGCTATGCGCTGTATCCGCATCTCTCGGCCCGCGACAACATCCGCTACCCGCTCAAGGTCCGACGGCTGACCAAGGCGGAACAGGAGGCCAAGGTCGATCGCGTCGCGGAGATGCTCGGGATCGGGCACCTGCTCCCGCGGCGTCCGGGTCAGCTGTCCGGTGGCGAACAGCAACGGGTCGCACTCGCGCGGGCGATCGTCCGCGAACCGCAGGTCTTCCTGATGGATGAGCCGCTCTCGAACCTCGACGCCAAGCTGCGCGTCCACACGCGAACCGAGTTGAAGACGCTCCAGCGGGAACTCGGAACGACGATGGTCTTCGTCACCCACGACCAGGCGGAGGCGATGAGCCTGGCGCAGCGGATCGCGGTCCTCAATGCCGGCGAGCTCCAGCAGATCGGGACGCCCGATGAGGTCTACGACCACCCGGCGAACGTCTTCGTCGCCGAGTTCATCGGCTCGCCGCCGATGAACCTCCTCCCGGCGGAACGCGATGGGGACGAGCTCGTCGTGGCCGATGGATGGCGCCTGCCGGCGCCCACCCACGCCGGTGGCGAGACCAAGGATGACGGGCTGACGGTCGGCCTGCGCCCCGAAGGCGTCCGGATCGCCGCCGACGGTCATCCGGCCGAGGTCGTCGCGGTGGAGCCGTTCGGGAGCGAGGTCATCATCGACGTCCGGGTCGGCGGCGAGGCGCTCAAGGTGCGGGCGGCACCCAACGTCCGCCCCGAGGCCGGGAGCGTCGTCGGGCTCATCGCCGATCCGGCCGCCGTCCGCGTATTCGACCGCTCGACCGGCGCCGCTCTGGCCTGAGCCCGCCGTGCTGCCCGGATCATCCCCCGACCTGGTCCTCCATGGTCACTTCACCGATGCGGACCGGATGCGCTACGTGCTCGTTCCCTTCCCGGTCGAGGCCGGTCATCGCCAGCTCCATCTCCGCTACAGCTACAGCGACCGGATCGACTCCGATCCGCTGATCGACGGTGGCAACACGCTCGACATCGGGCT
The DNA here is from genome assembly GCA_035996105.1 of Candidatus Limnocylindrales bacterium. Classification (GTDB taxonomy): domain Bacteria; phylum Chloroflexota; class Limnocylindria; order Limnocylindrales; family CSP1-4; genus SPCO01. The sequence continues at coordinate 9,256 of DASYJV010000064.1, forward strand.
GTTCGATCCGCGCGGGACGCAGACGGGCAGTCCCGGGTTTCGCGGCTGGAGCGGCAGCCACAAGCTGGAGTTCACGATCGACGAGACGTGGGCGACGCCGCCCTACGCTCCGGGTCCGATCCTCGCCGGGACGTGGAACGTCCTGCTCGGGCCGTACAAGGTCGGACCGCGCGGGTGCGACTGGCAGGTCGAGATCTGGTTCGATCCCGGACGTCCGCCATTCGAGCGCGACGTGGTCCTCCCGACCGACGTGCGCGGCCCCACCTTGCCGCCCAGCCGGGCGGGCTGGCTGCGCGGCGACCTGCACTGCCATACACGCTACTCGGACGGCGATTCCTGGCCGAGCGAGATGCTCGGGGCTGCCAAGGCGGCGGGGCTCGATTTCCTCGGCGTCACCGATCACAACAACGTCGCCCACCAGGCGGACTACGGACCCGGCGGCAACGGCCTTCCGATCGTCCTTCCCGGGGTCGAGGTCACGACCTACGGCGGTCACTGGAATGCCTGGGGGACCGATCGCTGGTGGGAGTTCCGAACGCCGGAGCCAGCAGCCGTGGAGGTGGCGATGGCCGAGGCGATGGCCTCGGGTGCATTCGTGAGCGTCAACCATCCGAAGCCGTTCGGCCCGCCCTGGGAGTATGCCGGGGTCCGTTCGATGCACGCGATCGAGGTCTGGAACGGACCCTGGGCGCGGCTCAATGCCCACGCCCTGAGCACCTGGGAGACGCACCTTCGGGCCGGCGAGCGGCTGGTCGCGGTCGGTGGCAGCGACACCCACGTCCTCCGATCCCATGACCCGGATCCGCGCCATGCCCAGGCGCTCGGGATGCCGACCACGTGGGTCGAGGCCGGCCCGGCTGCGGACGCGGCGGCGATCCTCGACGCGCTGCGACTCGGACGGACCTTCGTATCGGCCTCACCCGCCGGGCCGCAGCTCTATCTCGATCGCGCCGGTCGTGGTGTCCGCATCGAGGTGCGCGACGGGCGCGGCGCGACCCTCGTTGTGCTCGGTGACCAGGGCGCCATCGATGCCGGCGCCGTGACATCCGAGGCCTTTTCGATGACCCTGCCCGTGCCGCGGGCCACGACGTACGTCCGGGCCCAGCTGGTCGCGGCCGATGGCACCATCCAGACGCTGACGAGTGCGCTGTGGTGGCCGTAGCGCCGGTCAGCGAAGCCGATCCGCCCGTTGACAGGGAGGCCCCGCATGGTACCCTGCCGCCACTCGAAGGCAATCGATTACATCCGTCGCGCAACCACCACGATATGGGGAGCTCCGGCATATCGTGGAACCAGGGCTCGGTCGTTCGACGAGCACCGTCTCCGATGCGCCTCGAGGTGATCCCGCCTGACGAACGCGGCCGGAGGAGGGGCCGATCGGAAAGGAGGTGGCCGGTCGGATGACGGGATGCGCGATCTCGCCGCTGACCGGAGGTACCGCGAAATCTGGGCCACGAGTGGCGCGGATGGACCGTGACGCTCGTGTGGACGCGCTTCCGCGCGACCGAACAGTGAGGAGACACACGGGATGAACCTTCGGAAGACCGCTGCCCTGATCCTGGGCGCGATGCTGATGCTGGCCGCATGTAACAACGCGGCGGTCCCATCCGGGAGCGGCGCCACTGCGGGCGGCGCCAAGGGGCCGGATGGCGCGCTGGTCGCGCGCAGCTCGATCAAGATCGAAGTCGTCACCCACGGTCAGGCCATCGACGGCTTCTGGGGCGTCGTCCGAAACGGCGTCAAGGCCGGCGCCGCCGACATGGGCGTCACCGTCAACTACAACGCCCCAGCCCAGGAAAGCGATATGCCGGGCATGTCCGCCCTGATCGATGCGGCCGTCGCGAAGAAGCCGAGCGGGCTCGTCGTCTCGATCCCGAACCCCGACGCGCTCAGCCCGTCGATCAAGAAGGCGATCGAGGCCGGGATCCCCGTTGTCTCGATGAACTCGGGCTCTGACGTGTTCAAGGCCCTCGGTATCCTCGCCCACGTCGGACAGACCGAGCTGCAGGCCGGCATCGGTGCCGGTGAGCGGTTCAAGGCTGCCGGCGTGAAGAACCCCCGCTGCTTCAACCAGGAAGTCGGCAACCAGGCGCTCACGCTGCGCTGCAACGGCTTCTTCCAGGGTCTCGGCATCGACGGCAAGGACAAGGTGCTCACCGGCAAGATCTCCGATCCGGCCGGCATGCAGGCCACCATCGCGGCGGCCATCCAGACCGATCCGACGATCGACGGCATCCTGACGCTCGGCCCGTCCGTGGCCGGCCCGGCGCTGGCCGCGGTCACCGCCTCGGGCAAGCCGATCAAGCTCGCCACGTTCGACCTCAGCGCGGACGTGCTGACGGCGATCAAGGACGGGAAGATGGAGTTCGCCATCGACCAGCAGCAGTTCCTGCAGGGCTATCTGCCGATCGTGATCCTCACGAACTACGCGGAGACCCGCAACCTCCCGACGGGCGACGGCACCGGCCTGATCATGACCGGCCCGGGATTCGTCACCAAGACCAACGCGGCCGATGTCATCGCGCTCGCGGCGAAGGGTCTCCGCTGACCTGAGCTTCGTGCGTCGGCTTGCCGACGCGACCGAAGAGGCCGGGCTTCCGCCCGGCCTCTTCACGAACACCGGAGGGTTCGATGGCGGCGACGACACCATCCGCCGGGCCACCGCCCGCGGCGGCCGCAGAGCGACTGCGTCAGACCACGCTCGCCCAGCGTCTGCTGGCACGGCCGGCGGCGGGTGCACTGGTCATCGTGGTCTTCGTCTTCATCGTTTTCGCCGCGCTGTCGCTGCTGCGCGGCAGCACCGCCTTCGTCTCGATCCCGGGCATCCTCAACTACGTCGGGGTCGCTTCCCAGGTCGGGATCATCGCCACGGCGGTCGCGCTGTTGATGATCGCCGGGGAGTTCGACCTCTCGGTCGGCTCGCTGGTGGGCTTCGCGGGGATCGTCATCGGCATCGCCTCCTCGGTCTGGGGACTGCCGATCTGGTTCGCCATCCTGCTCTCGATGGCGCTGACCACCGGTCTCGGGATCCTCAACGGCCTGATCGTCGTGCGGACCGGGCTGCCGTCCTTCATCGTCACGCTGGCGACGATGTTCATCATCGCCGGGATGTCGTCGGTGCTCGTCCTGACCGTCACCAACATCACCTTCGTCTCGATCGACAAGGTCAAGATCGCGGCCGACCCGCTGGCACAGTTCTTCAACTGGAAGCTCTCGCTCCGGTTCGACCAGGCGACCTCGGATCTGTACGTCTCCGTGGTCTGGTGGATCGGGATCGCGCTGGTCGGTGCCTACGTCCTCGGGCGGCGCAAGTTCGGCAACTGGATCGCCGGTGTCGGCGGTTCACCGGTCGCGGCTCGCAATCTCGGCGTCCCGGTCGCCCGGGTCAAGGTCACGCTGTTCGCGTCGACGGCGTTCACGGCCTCGATCCTCGCCGCGTGCCAGAGCATGCAGTTCGCCTCGGCGGACATCCAGCGCGGCGGCGGCTACGAGCTGACCGCGATCACCATGGCAGTCATCGGCGGCTGTCTGCTGACTGGCGGCTACGGTTCGGTGGCCGGGACCGCTCTCGGGGCGCTGGCCCTAGGGATGGCCAACATCGGCATCGTCTACGCCTCGATCAATGCCGACTGGTACAAGATCGCGATCGGCTTCCTGCTGCTGTCGGCCGTCGTCCTCAACAACTGGATCCGGCGCCGCTTCGCCGGCCTGCGCTGAGCGAGAGGAGACCCCGATGACGATGTCCGCCTCCGCTCCAGCAACGCCCGGGCCGGCCGCCGGCGCCCCATTGCTCGAAGCGAGGAACATCTCGAAATTCTTCGGCGCCGTGGTGGCGCTCGAGGGCGTCTCGCTGGAGGTCCGGGCCGGCGAGATCAACTGCCTCCTCGGCGACAACGGGGCGGGCAAGTCCACGCTCATCAAGACGCTCTCCGGCGTCCACCCGCCGGACGTGGGCACGCTCGCGATCGACGGCCAGCCGGTCACCTTCACGTCGCCCCGCGACGCCCTCAACGCGGGCATCGCGACGGTCTACCAGGACCTGTCGGTCATGCCCCTGATGAGCATCAGCCGCAACTTCTTCCTCGGCAACGAGCCCACCATCGGGGTCGGTCCGTTCCGCCGCTTTGACAGCGCCAAGGCGGCCACCGTCGCGCGCGAGGAGATGCACAACATCGGGATCGACGTGCGGGACACGGAACAGCTCGTTGGCACGCTGTCCGGCGGCGAGCGTCAGACCCTGGCCATCGCGCGCGCCGAGTACTTCGGTGCCAAGGTCCTGATCCTGGATGAACCGACCTCCGCGCTCGGCGTCAAGGAGTCGGCGATCGTCCTGCGCCACGCGATCTCGGCTCGAAACAAGGGGCTCGGCGTGATCTTCATCACCCACAACGTCCAGCACGCCCTGCCGATCGGCGACTCGTTCACCATCCTCACCCGCGGTCGCTCGGGCGGCACGTTCCGTCGAGGCGAGCTCAATGCCGAACAGCTCCACGCGCTGATGGGCGGCGGCGCGGAGCTCGAGGAGCTGCAGGCCGACCTGGAGATGCTGGCCCGCCGGGAAGCGCGTGGCGAGGACGTGCCGGCCGTCCCGCTCGGGACCGATCCGGACTCGGTCCCGCTGTACGGCGAGAACAAGCACTTCTGAGGCACCGATGGCGACGACGATCGCCGATGTCGCGCGTCGAGCGCAGGTCTCGACGGCCACGGTCAGCCGGGTGCTGGGCGGGCTCGGCCGCGCAAGCCCGGCGACGCGCGACCGTGTCCTCGCGGCCGCCAGCGATCTCGACTACCGGCCGTCCGCCGTCGCCCGCTCGCTCAAGCGCCAGTCGACGGAGACGCTCGGGCTGATCGTCACCGACATCGAGAACCCGTACTTCCCGGAGCTCGTGCGGGCGGTCGAGGATGCCGCCCGGGCGGAGGGCTACACGATCCTCCTGTGCAACGCCTCGGACGATCCGGAACGCGAGGCCGGCTACCTCGACCTCCTGGTCGAGCGGCGTGTCGACGGCCTGATCGTCGCGGCCGGCAGCCTGGGCGTCCGCCATCGCGATTGGCTGCGCGCTGCGCCCCTCCCGGTCGTCCTCGTCAACACCTCGACCCATGACGTCGATCTGCCATCGATCCGATCGGACGATCGCGGCGGGAGTCGCCTGGCCGCCCGTCATCTCCTTGACCTTGGCCACCGACGCTTCGGCTATCTCCTGCCACCACCACGCAACGTCGATGGCCCGGTGCGGATGGCCGGCGTCCGCGATGCCCTGGCCGAGGCCGGGCTGGACCCGGACGGCCTGGTCGTGGTCCACGGATCGGCGTTGGTCGGCGGCGGCGAGACGGCGATGCTCGAGCTCCTCGACCGGGCGCCCGGGACGACGGCGGTCCTGGCCTACAACGACCTGATGGCGATCGGCGCCATGCGAGCGATCCGCGGCCGGGGTCTGGCGGTGCCGCGCGACATGAGCCTCATCGGCTTCGACGACGTGTCCTTCGCCGCCTACGTCGACCCGCCGTTGACCACGCTGAGCCAGAGCACGACCGAGATGGGCCACTGGGCGGTCGATCAGCTTGCGACGCGGCTGCGTGGCGGGGCGGACGGAGCGGACCTCGACGCGACGCCGATCCGCGCGCCGGTGGTGACGCTCCCGGTCCAGCTCCAGGTCCGCGGCACGACCGGACCGGTAAGGAGGACCTGACTCCCGCCGTGCGCTCAGGCCTCGTCGAGCGCGCCCACCCTGGTCGTGCCGCTGGGCAGCACCGCCCGGCGGACGTGTGCAGCGGCGCGCCGAGCCAGGACGGCCTCGCGACCCGGAACGCCGTCGAGCCCCGGCCCTTCGACGACGAGCGAGCCGGCCGCCGCCGCAAACCGGAGATCGAGCCCTAGGCGAAGACGCCGCCCTCCGGCGATGGCCGGCCGCAGGACCGAGGCCTGGAGCGCAGCCAGGAACGTGTCGCCGGCGCCGGTCGAGTCGGTCTCCTGCGTCGTCGCGGTCGGCAGGTAGCGCAGGACCAGCGTCGGCGCCTCCGTTCCGAGTCGGACGAGCAGGCCGCCCTCGGCCCCACGGGTCACCACCAGGTCTGCGCCCGGATGCAGAAGGGCGTAGAGGTCCTCGAGCCGAGTCTCGGGCGGGACATCGTGGTGGCTGACGCCGACCAGGCTGGCACGTCGCAGGAGGGCCGACGGACGGGGTGGCCGTCGCGTCACCCGCTTCCCCGGGGCGAGCTCGCGCAGGAAGCCCTGCCAGGCGATCGCCAGGTGGGCAGCGGGCGGGATGACCCTGGCCCACTCGTCGGTGACCTCCCCGGCGACGGGCACGACCGACCAGCCGGGCGCGTCCCGCCATCCTCCCGGGATATCCGTCAGCGGCAGCGGGACGCCCGTCTGAACGCAGGTCTGGACGCGACCGGCGGACGAATCGACGTTGTGGAAGATCGGCCCTTCCGGAAGCGGCACGAGGTGGAGATCCACCCCGGCGTCGCGCAGCATCGCGAGCTCCCGGGCGCCCGCGGCCGTCGCGTCGACGCCGACGATGGCCGCCGTGCGGAGCCCGAGGCGAGCCGTCGTCAACGAGGCATAGGTCACCCCACCGCCGAGCCGCCAGCCACGCGGATCGTCGGCGGCGACGTCGCGACAGGCGGATCCGACGTGGACCACTTCGACGGGCGACGGGGCCATGGACCCTCCAGGCGATATACTGCCGCCCCGCTTCCGACCATCACCGCGAGGGCGCCGTGTTCTTCTACGAGCTGCATGAGGGCGACAACGAGGTCTACTCGGACGTCCTCGTCGTCAGCGAATCCGAGTGGGAGCCGGAGGAGTTCTTCGAGCTCGTCCAGACCATCCGGCGCCGCATCCAGGACGGCTACATCCACGATACCCTCAGCGAGGCGATCGCCGTCGAGCTCGAGCGCGATCACGGCTTCGTCCACATCAGCGACGACCGGCTCGTCGCCTCGATCAACATCTCGACCGATGACGCCGAGAACTACCTGGCGGAGCTCGAGGTCGACCTCGCGGACGCGGCCGAGGACGAGGACGACGACGACATCGATCCGGAACAGGACCTCGACGACGGCACGGCCTACAGCACGATCGTCGCGGAATTCGACCCCGGCAGCCGCCTCAACTGATCAGCGGCTGAACAGGATCTCCAGCACGTCGCCGTCGCGCACCCGGTAGGTCTTGCCCTCGGAGCGCAGCCGCCCGGCCTTGCGCGCCTCGGCCATGGAGCCGAGCTTGAGCAGGTCTTCGTAGCCGACCGTCTCGGCGCGGATGAAGCCCCTGGCGAGATCGGTGTGGATCGCGCCCGCCGCATCGACCGCGGTCGAGCCATCCGGGATCGGCCAGGCGCGAACCTCGTCGGGACCGGCGGTCAGGAACGAGATCAGCCCGAGGAGCCGGTAGGACAGGTCGATGACCCGGCCGAGCCCCGACTCGGCGATGCCCAGCTCGTCCATGAAGACCGCGGCCTCGTCCGGCTCGAGCTCGCCGAGCTCCATCTCGATCTTGGCCGAGAGCGCCTCGACCAGCGCGTGACGGTGGTCGTACCCGTCCCCGACCGCGGCCACCAGCGATGGCGCCGAGGCGAGGTCGTTCTCCCCGACGTTGAGCAGGATCAGGACCGGTTTCTGGGTCAGGAACCGGAAGCCGCGGATCGCCTTCTCCTCGTCGGGATCGAGCTCGAGATCGCGGATCGGCACGCCCTTCTCGAGCCCGGCGTGGATCCTGCGCAGCACGACGTCCTCACGCTCGGCGGCCTCGCGTTCGGCCGGGTTGCCGTGCCGGGCGCTCGTCTTGAGCCGCTCGATCCGGCGCTCGGTCATGGTCAGGTCGGCCAGGAGGAACTCGAGATCGAGCCGCTCGAGGTCGCGCGCCGGGTCGACGGTGCCGTCGGCGTGCGGATTGGCGGGATCTTCGAACGCCCGGACGACGTGGAGGAGCGCGTCCGAATCGCGCAGCCGGGCGAGATGATCGGCCGGCAGCTCCTCCGTCCCGACGTGGCCCTCGGTAGAGGGCGGCGGGGCCGGCAGGTCCGCGTAGGTCACATCGGCCTGGACGATCTTCTTCGGCTTGAAGATGGCCGCCAGCGAGTCCAGTCGCCGGTCCGGCACCTTGACGACGCCGACGTTGAGGGTGACGCCGCCGTAGCCGCCGGTCTCGGCGTGGCCCCCGGTCAGCGTGTTGAAGACGGTGGTCTTGCCCGATCCGGCAAGCCCGACGATGGCGATCTGCATCAGCCGATCGTACCGGCGGTCAGTAGCCGGCGCTCGGGTCGACCACGTTGAGCAGCGGTTCGCCGGCCGCGAACCGGCGGAGGTTGTCGCAGAAGAGCTCGACGCTGCGGTCGAGGACCCGCCCGCTGGACCACGCCGTGTGGGGCGTGACGATGACGTTCGGCAGGTCGTAGAACGTCGACATCGGGGGGAGGGGCTCGTCGCGGAAGGTGTCGAGGACGGCGCCCCCGAGCTCGCCGTCGCGCAGCGCCCGGAGCAGCGCCCGCTCGTCGATCAGCCGGCCGCGGGCGACGTTGATGAGCCACGCTCCGGGCTTGACCAGCGCCAGCGTCTCGGCGTTGATCATCTCCTCGGTCTGGGGGGTGAGCGGCGCGGCGAGGACGATGAAGTCGGATTCACCGAGCAGCTCGGGAAGCGTCTCCGGCCCACCGACGCGATCGAAGTCCGCGTCGAGCGCGGTCCCGGCATCGCCCGCCCCACCGACGGGCTCCGACCCGGCATTTCGCCGGATCGCGACGACGCGGCAGCCGAACGACTTGGCCAGCGAGCCGACGGCCCGGCCGATCGAACCAAGCCCGACGATCCCGACCGTCACATCCCGCAGCTCGGCGCCCTCGAGCGGCTGCCAGGTCCGCTCGCGCTGGAGCTCGAGGAGCTGTGGCAGCCGACGGCTCACCGCGAGGATCATCATCAGCACGTACTCGGCGATCGGCCGGCTGAAGACGCCCCGGGCGTTCGTCACGACGAGGCCGCGCTCGAGGGCCGCGGGGGTGAGCGCCCGTTCCACCCCCGACGTCGCCGAATGGACCCACGACAGGCGCGGAGCCCGAGCGAGGATCCGGTCGAAGGCGTCCGAGCTGAGCCAGCCGCGCAGCATGACCTCGACGTCGTCGAGCGGCCCATCAGCCAGGCCCTCGACGGAGACCATCACCAGCCGAGCGTCCGGCGCCGCCGCGCGGATCCGCTCGAGGTCGCGCGATCGATAGCGGGCCGACAGGATCGGACTGAGCGCGATGGCGGTCGGCGTCCCGCCACGCCCGGAGCCCGGGCCGGGCCGCCGCACGAGGGCGTCGGTCACGCGGGCGCTCCTGCGAGGACGCGGGCGATCCATCGTTCGGGGAACTCGATCTCGCCGTCGCGCGGCATCGTCTCGGGCCCCGTCCACAGCCGTGCCAGGGCGGTCGGTCCGCCCTGTTCGGCGATCGCCCGCACGAATCGCTCGCCCTTCTTGTACTGCTCGAGCTTCAGGTCCATCCCGGTGATGCGGAGCATCGCCCGTTCGAATGGGGTCCGCTTCGAGCGGCGCTCGTGGAATCGCTCGCTGATCCGGGCGACGCCTGGCACGAGATCGCGCCCGACCTCGTCCATCACATAGTCGCTGAACCCCTCGAGGAGGCTCATCACCGCCTGCGTCTCCTTGAACAGCGCCTTCTGTTCCGGCCCCATCATCCGCTCGATCCAGTGCTCGCCGCCGCCTTCCCCCCGGAGCGACCGCCCGAGTCCCCGCATCGCCTCGCGACCCAGACCGCGGGCATCCTTGCCGAACAGGGTGAGCTGGCGCTCGAGCCGGTCGGCGAGATAGGGCCGGAGCCACGGGTGGGCCTCGAACTCGAAGGCGTGGGTCGTCTCGTGCAACGCGATCCAGGTCCGGAACGGTCCGAGCGGGACGCCGAGCGACTGGGCGGTCGCACGGATGTTCTCCTCGACGAACAGGAGCCGCCCGGGCGGGGCCTCGGCGGACAGCAGTGCGAGATCGTACTGGCCGAGCACGCGAGTGCCCATGAACCCGAGCAGGAACCCGAGCTGGCGGGTCGTCAGCCAACGATTTGCGAGCGCCATCGTCGCCTTGGCCAAGCCGCCGCCCGGCGGGATGACCTGGTCGAGCAGGTCGGTCTCGAGCTTGCTCATCAGTGAGGCGAAGGAGCCGGTGTTGGCCCGGACCCAGCCTGCCCGGTCGACGACGCCCGAGCGCTCGACGACACCCGGCAGCTGGCTGCCGAGCGCCGCACTCAACGCGGGCACGATCCGTCCCATCGCCTCGGCGTAGGCGGGCTCGGTGGCTCGAAGCTCGGACGCGTCAAGCGTTCCGGGTGCCGCGCGCAGACGACCGATCGCGATCCGCTCGACCTCCGGCCAGTCCACCAGACCGCGACGCGCGGCCTTTTCGGCGTGTCGTCCGGCGACCGTCGCAACCGCCCCGAGGGCCGAGCCGAGGAGGAAGCCGGCCTGCCAGACCCGGTCGTCGCGCCACGCCGGCCGCCGGCCACGCCGGTCGGTGCGGCCGGTCATCGAGTCGCCACCGCGAGCTCGACCTGCTCGACGTCCGGGAACGCGGCGCCGAAGAGCCGGCTGGCCAGCGCGTGGAACGAGCCGGCGTCGCCGGTGGTGAGCTGCCGGTGCGATGCCTGGGAACCCGCATCCGCCTCGAGCCCGTTGACGCTCAGCAATTCGGCCAGCGCCGAAGCGGTCGCGGTCGCCGAGTCGACGATCGCCACCCGGTCGCCGACGCGCGCTTCGATGATCGCCCGGAGCAACGGGTAATGCGTGCATCCGAGCAGCAGCGTGTCGATGGTCGCGCCCGGCGGTCTCGGGAAGATCGACTCGCCGGCGGCATCCCGCTCGCCGAGAAGCGGTGCCAGGGCCTCGGCCACGGCGGCCTCCGCGGTCGGCCCGGACAGCTGGCCGGCCTCGACCAGCGGGACGAGGCTGGGCGTCGCGTGCTCATAGACCTCGACCGCGGGGTTCTCGTCCTTGATCGCAGCGAAATAGGCGTGTGACCTGATGGTGGCAGGCGTGGCGATCACGCCGACCCGCCGATTGCGGGTTGCGAGTGCGGCGGCGGAGGCGCCCGGCCGGATCACGCCCAGGATCGGCAGGTCGTAGCGGCGCCGCAGGGCACCGATGGCCACCGCGGTCGAGGTGTTGCAGGCGACGACGATGGCCTTGACGTCGCGCTCCGCGAGCAGGTCGAGCGATTCGGTGGAAAAGGCAAGGACCTCTTCGTCGCTCCGGACGCCGTACGGCGCCCGCGCGTTGTCACCCAGGTAGATCGTGGATTCGAGCGGCGAGCGGCGAACCACCTCGCGCAGGACCGTGAGCCCACCCACCCCGGAGTCGAAGACCCCGATCGGGCGCGGATCCGACATGCGGCCTCAGGACCGCCCGGCGGCCGTCGCGACACGGCCGGCACTCAGCAGCTCCGTGGCGACGCGCATGACGTCCTTGCTGATCTGCGCTTCGGGGTTGGCCAGGACGAACGGGACGCCCTCGTTGTTGGACTGCACGACGAGGCGGCCGTCGGAGACCACGCGATGCTCCGGGACCCGCCCGAGGGCGCGTTCGAGGTCGATCGATTCGATGCCGCCCGGTGAGTCGGCCCGGTTGACCAGGTAGCGGATCTTCGAGGCCGGGTATCCGATCGAGCGGAAGGTGTCGGCCATGGCGATGGTGTTGTGGATGGTCGTCGAATCGTAGGTGACGATCTCGATGATCACATCGCTCGAGTCGAGGAAGGCGAGGTTGATGTCGCTCAGGTGGCTCGGCATGTCGATGACGATGGCGCCATAGACCCGGCGCAGGAGCGACAGGACCTTGTCGACGTCACGGGGCGTGAGCATCTCCGCCATCTCGATGCGTGGCGGGGCAAGCAGGATGTCGATCCCCGACGGATCGCGCCACAGGACATCGCTCAGGTCCGACTCGGCGATCCGGTCGGTCGGCAGGTCGAGGATCGACGGAGCATCGACCGGCACCTTGAGCAGCGAGCGCAGGTCGCCGAACTGGAGGCTCCCGTCGATCAGCACCGTCCGGTGGTCGAGCTGACCGAGGGCGACCGCCAGGTTGAAGGCGATGGTCGTCTTTCCGACCCCGCCCTTCGGGGCGAAGACGGTCATGACCCGGGTGCTCACAAAGGCCTGGAGCGACTCGAAGTCCTTGCGCGCGGCCGCGATCCGGGTCATCAGATCGAAGCCCGAGAATGGCATCGCCAGGACGCCGTGGATCCCATGAGCCGGGTCGACTTCGACCGGGTTCTGGGGCACCGTGAGGACGATGACCGGGACCTCGAGATCGGCCTCGCGGATCATCTCGACGAGCTTCGGGCCCTTGATGCGGCCCTGGAGCAGTGCGTCGACGAGGACGATGTCGGGCCGGAGCTCCTTGATCGTGGCGATCGCCCGGCTGCCGTCGCTCAGGACCTCGAGCAGCTTGACCCGGGATTGCGCATTGAGCAGCCCGCGGATGTACTGGGCGACCTGCGGGACATCCTCGACGATCAGCAGGCGCGTCTGGTCACTCGGTGGCATCCGTCCGACGATACCACGAGGGTCGGGGGTCCTACCCCGCTCGGAGGTCCGGGTGGCTGGTGGGCCGGTGGTCGTGGTTCAGGGCTTGACCGCCAGCAGGACTGCACGCTCGCTGCCGGGTCCCATCGGGCCCATGTCATAGCCGCCGGCCAGGATCTCGACCACGAGTCCGGCCGCTTCGGCGAAGTCGCGCAGCTCGTCGGCGGAGACCAGCCGAAGCTGGTCGCGCCTGATCCAGCGCCGAGCCGGTGCGCCTTGGCCGCCCTCCTCGAAGATCGTGGTCAGGGTGACCGTCGCGCTGGCGGCGTCGTGCTGTGCCGAATCCGTCTTGGTGACGATGGTGCCCGTCTCGGGCTCCAGCCGTGGCCACTCGAGGATGATCCGGCCGTCGAAGCGGGCCAGGTCGTCGGCGTCCGGGAGCCAGACATCGACGACCGCCAGCCCGCCCGGGGCGAGATGGTCGGCCAGCGCTTGCACGGCCTTCCGTTGGGCGGTCCGCGTGGGCAGGACCAGCAACGAGTTGAGCGCGATGAACGCGAGGCCGAACCGTCCGGCATCCGGGAGCCGGAGATCGACCATGTCGCCCTCGACGAGGGTCAGACGTTCCTCGGCGGACGTGCCGATGACCTTTGCCCGCGCCCTGTCGAGCATGGCCGGATCGAGGTCGATCCCGGTGACCCGATGGCCTGCCTCGGCGATCGGGATCGCCAACCGGCCGGTGCCGACCGCGAGCTCGAGGATCGGCCCCTGGGCACGGTCGGCGAGGGCCAGGTACAGGTCCAGGTCACCCGGGTCCTCGGTGAGGTCGAGGTCGTACAGGCGCGCCAGCGCGGCCGCGGTCGCGGGTTCGGGTCGCTCGCCGGCCGAGGGGGCGATCGGTCAGGCCCCCCATCGGACGCGATGACCTGCCTGGCGACGCACGGCGAGGGCGCTGATGGCCTCGAGCGCGGCCCGGTTGGCGGCCATGGCGGTCGTCTCGGCCTGGTCGTAGGGCGGCGAGACCTCGACGATGTCCATCCCCGCGAGCTCGACGGCACCGACGATCTGGCGGATCGCGCGGAGGACCTCGCGGGTCAGCATCCCGCCGGGCTCGGGCGTCCCGGTCCCAGGCGCCATCCCCGGATCGATGACGTCGATGTCGATCGACAGGTAGATGGCATCGGGGCCGTCGAGCGCCTCCGCGATCGCGTCGGCGATGACCGACTCTGCGCCGCGTTCCTCGATCTCGCGCATGAGGTGCCAGCGCAGCCCCTGCGCCTTCATCCAGTCGAAGGTCTCCTGGGGCGGCCAGTACCCGCGCAACCCGACCTGGACGAAGTTCCTGCCCTGGACCGCGCCCGACTCGATGAGCCGGCGCATCGGCGTGCCATGGCTGGCCAGGACGCCGAATGTGTCGTTGGCCGTGTCGGCGTGGGCATCGAAATGGACGATCCCGATGCTACCCGGCCGCCGCGTCTCGGCGACGGCCGTGGCGGCCGGCCAGGTGATGGAATGGTCGCCGCCCAGGATGATCGGGATCGCGCCGGTCTCCGCGACCTCGCGGACCTTGCGGTAGATCATCGCGTGGCTGCGCTCGATCCGCGATGGCACGATGTTGGCGTCGCCGGCGTCGACGACGGTGAGCACCTCGAACGGGTCGACGTCGAGCTGGAGCGAATGGATCGACCCGGAGGTGTACTGGGCTTCGCGGATGGCCCGCGGTCCGAAGCGGGCGCCCGAGCGGTGACTGACGGCATCGTCGAACGGGGCGCCGATGATCGCGACATCGACGCCGAGTCGGCGGAGCTCGGCGGGGTCGGTCACCCACGCCAGGTTCATGAACGTCGTCGGCCCGACGTAGGTGGGCAGGTCGAAGTCGCTGTACGTCTCGTATTCGGCGTCCCAGCCGTTCTCGTGCGCGAAGCCGCGCTCGATGGACGGGTCAAGGGGGCGGTCAGCCACGCGAACCTCCGGAGACGGCCGCGGCCGCAGGCCGCATCGATCGAGTCCGTCTCTCTAGGGGCGCCGCCGGTTCGAGCCGTCGTCCAGCGGGACGCGCCGCGTCCGATGGTAGCAGCGGGTTGACCGGCCGTGACCGCCCAGGCGCTCGACGGAGGTGGTTCAGAGCTCCGCCCGAAAGGCCTCCCAGGCGGCGGCCACGAGGGCTGGATCGAGGAACAGCTCGAGCGCTGTCTGTGCGATGAGCGTCGCGGCCAGCAACGTGACCTCGTCTGCCCGGGGGCTGGCCGCGGCATCGCGGAAGAGGATCGAGTGTCCAGGGGTCCCCTCGGGCGCGATCGCGAGGTCGGGGTGGATCGTGGGGCAGACCCAGCTGACGTTCGCCATGTCGGTCGAGCCGGCATTCGGGTCGTCGCCCTGGTCGACGATCCCGTAGGCCGCCATGTTGGCCCGGAACCGCTCGCCGAGGACGTGGTTGTTGCGCATGGTCCGGGCGCGACCCGTGAAGGTCACCTCGACGGTGGTCTCGGTCGCGAGGGCCGCCGCCTCGCACAGCTGGCGGAAACGGTCGCGCATCGTCTCGTACTCGGCCTCGTTGTCGCTGCGGATCATGAACCACGCGGCGGTCCGGTCCGGGATGATGTTCGCCGCGGTGCCACCCTCGCGGATGATCCCGTGGACCCGCGCGGTCGGGCGGAGCTGCTGGCGCCACAGGCCGACCGAGGTGAACAGCATGATCAGCGCATCGAGGGCGTTCCTGCCGAGCCACGGGTCGGACGAGGCGTG
>DASYJV010000065.1:0-16655 GCA_035996105.1 Candidatus Limnocylindrales bacterium
GGGCGTTGTCTCATCGACCGCGATCGTACCAGCGGGCAAGGGAACGCCCCGTCCGGGCGGGCGGACGGGGCGTAGGTAGATGCAAGGGATGGCGGACCCGACCGGATTCGAACCGGCGATCTCCAGCGTGACAGGCTGGCATGTTGGGCCGCTACACCACGGGTCCAATTGCGGCGAGGGCGGAGCATAGCAGAGGGGCCCGTGCTTGTCCCCGCCTATACTCGGCTCCATGTCACGGATCGACCTGCGCAGCGACACCGTCACCCACCCTTCCCCGGCGATGCGCCGAGCGATGGCCGAGGCCGAGCTGGGCGACGATGTCTTCGGCGATGACCCGACGGTCATCGCCCTCGAAGAGCGGGCCGCCGGTCTGCTCGGCAAGGAGGCCGGCCTGTTCGTCGCCTCCGGGACGATGGGCAACCTCGTCGCCCAGATGGCCCATCTCGGGCGTGGCCAGGAGACGATCGCCGGTCGCGAACACCACGTCGTCCTCGACGAAGCGGCCGGCCACGCGGTCATCGTCGGAACGAGCATCCGGGCCCTCGAAGACCGTCCCGACGGGACGATGGACCTCGCCGACATCGAGTCCGCGTTCCGCGATCCGTCCGATCCGCACGAACCGATCAGCGGCCTGATCACCATCGAGAACACCCACGCCCATTCGATGGGCCAGCCGCTGACCGCCGACTACACCCGCCGTGTCGCGGCGATCGCCCGCGCCCACGACGTGCCACTCCACATCGACGGCGCACGGTTCTGGAACGCGGTGGTGGCGCTCGGCGCCCGGCCGGAAGACCTCGCCGCTCCGGCCGACACCGTCACGTTCTGTCTCTCCAAGGCGCTCGCCTGTCCGGTCGGTTCGGTGGTCGTCGGACCACGCGACGTCATCTGGCGTGCCCGGCGGGCGCGAAAGATGGTCGGTGGCGGGATGCGACAGGCCGGCGTGCTGGCCGCCGCCGGGCTGGTGGCCCTGTCCGACGGCCCCGACGGCATGATCGGCCGCCTGGCCGAGGACCACGAGAACGCCCGCCGGCTGGCCGAAGGGCTGGCCGGGCTCGATGGCATCGTCGCGGCGGGCGGGACGGCCCAGCCGGTGCCCGGGCCGCTCGATCCGGCCCGCGTGCGGACGAACTTCGTGCTGTTCCGGGTGGAGCGCGACCGCGCCGCCTTCCTGGACGCGTTGCGGGCGCGCGGCGTCGAGATGGTGGGATATCCGCATGGGCAGGTACGCGCCGTCACGCATTACGGCGTGACATCGGCGGACATCGAGACGGTCCTCGTCGCCACGCGCGGGGCGCTTGACGAAACGAGCCCCGTCGCCGTCCCGGCGGCCGTTTGACTCGTCGCGACCGCACATCGCGCGCCATCTCGCTCGGCGCGTCGGAGGTCCACCGTCCATGACCGATCCACGTCCCGACGCGCCGCTCCCGCGCCCGGCGCCAGCCGCCCGGCCCGGACAGCTCGACGAGCGCTTCTACGATCTCGTCGAGGCACGCTTCGTTCGGCTCGTCCGCGACAATCCAGTGCTCGGCACCGAGCTCGGGCTGCACCAGGACGACGACCTGCTCGGTGACGGCAGTCGCGCGGCGGTCATGGCCGAGCTCGATGCCGAGAAGGCACATCTCGTCGAGGTCGAACGGATCGACCCGGCCGGACTCTCGGAGGAGGCCCGCCTCGAGCGGGACCTCGAGATCCACGATCTCCGGCGCACCATCTACGACGTCGAGGTAGTACGCATCTGGGAGCGGAGGTCGTTCGCCCTCGATGTCGTCGGCGAGAGCCTGTTCGTCCTGTTCGCGCGCGACCACGCGCCGCTCCCCGAGCGACTCGGTGCGATCGCCGGCCGGCTCGAGGCGACCGCGACCTATCTCGAGGAATCCAAGACCCGAGCGACGGTGCCCCAGGTTCGGCTGTGGCAGCGGATCGAGATGGAGACGGCCGCCGAGCTCCCGGTCTTCTTCGATGAACTCGTCTCGGCGGGGGTGGGCAGCCTGCCGGCCGCCGAGCAGCGCCGCCTCGAGCGGGCCAGCGAGGCGGCCAAGGTCGCCGTCGAGCTGTATGCGGGCTGGCTGGAGACCACACTGGCGGACGGCACCGACGAGTTTGCGATCGGCCGCGAGCGCCATGACGGGATGGTCGCGCTGCGGGGCTTCGACGGGCTCGATGCCGACGCCATCCTCGCGCTCGGCTGGGAGCGGCTCGA
Source organism: Candidatus Limnocylindrales bacterium (assembly GCA_035996105.1). GTDB lineage: Bacteria > Chloroflexota > Limnocylindria > Limnocylindrales > CSP1-4 > SPCO01. Next base: position 2,204 of record DASYJV010000065.1, read on the forward strand.
GACCGAGCGTAGCGCCCGCGCCGCCGCCGCTCGCGAGCTGGACCCCGACGTCGATGAACTGACCGTCATCGACCGGATCAAATCGGATCAGCCGGCGGACTTCGACGCCGCGCTCGAGGCGTATCGCGACGCCATGCATCGCGCTCGCCGGCATCTCATCGAGCACGACCTCGTCACGGTCCCCGACGACGAGCGCATCGATGTCATCACGACGCCGGAATACCTGCGCAATGTCATCCCGTTCGCCGCCTATTTCAGCCCGGCCGCGCTTGATCGCGATCCGAAGGGGATCTATATCGTGACCCCGTCGGTGGGCGGCGATCCGGACGCGATGCGCGAGCACAACTACGCATCGATCAGCAACACGAGCATCCACGAGGCCTACCCTGGCCACCACCTCCAGCTCGATACGGCGCGCCGGTATCGCTCGCTGACGCGACTGCTGACGGATGCCCCCGAATTCGTCGAGGGCTGGGGGATGTACTCGGAGCTGATGATGCGCGAGCACGGCTTCGATGCCGGGCCGGCCTTCCGGGTGATCATGCACACCGACGCCATCTGGCGGGCGTGCCGGATCATCCTCGACATCCGTCTCCATCGCGGAGAGATCAGCGTCGACGACGCGACGGATTTCCTCGTCGAGCAGACGAACTTCGAGCGCCCGAACGCCCGGGCCGAGGTCCAGTGGTACACCTACCGCCCGACCTACCCGCTCTCGTACCTGCTCGGGCGGACCCTGCTGCTCAAGCTGCGGGCCGACGAGGAGACCCGGCTTGGCGACGCGTTCAGCCTCAAGGGCTTCCACGACACGCTGATGCGCAATGGGTCGCTACCGATCAGCTTCCACCGGCGCCTGCTCACGTCCGGCGGCTGAGCTCGCGTGCAGGTCATCCCGGCCATCGATCTCGAGGCGGGCCGTTCGAGGATCGTCTATTGGCCTGGCGCCGGAGCCGGCATCGGGGCACCGACCGACCGACCCGACCGCATCGCGGAGCGGTTCGTGGCGATGGGCGCGCGGCTCATCCATTTCGTGGACTTCGATGGCGCCCGGACCGGCGCGCCGGCAAATCTCGAAGCGGTCGGGGCGGTCGCCGCACGGATCGCGGTGCCACTCCAGATCGCCGGCGGCGTCGATTCGGCGGCGGGGATCCAGCTGGCATTCGGCGCCGGCGCCACCCGCGTCGTGCTGACCACGGAGATCGCCGACCGGCCCGACGACCTGCGCGACTGCCTGGCGGTCGCGGGCGACTGGCTGGCGGTCGGGCTCGACCCACGTCCCGAGCGGCTGGCGGCCTTCCGCTGGCATCGGGCGGTGGCGCCCACCGTCGACGCCCTAGTCGGCGAGCTCGTCGGGGCGGGCGTCGTGCGGCTCGTGCTGAGCCACGGCGGCGCGGAGCCGGACCTGGCGCACACCCAACGGCTCGTTCGGTCGTACGATGCCGAGATCCTGGTGGCCGGCGGAGTCCGCGATCTCGATGCGCTCCGGCGGCTGCGCGACACCGGCGTCGCCGGCGTCATCCTCGGGGAGGTCCTCCTTTCCGGGGCGATCGACTTTTCCGCAGCCCTGGAGGCCGCCGCGTGACCCTGGTGACAGCGCCGAGCGAGGTTTCGTCCCATGCCTGAGCCGAGAGGCAAACGCCGCCGCGGGACCCCCAGGGCAGGGCGGCGTCCGGACGGCTATCGCCGAGCGGACCCGAAGCCGACCCAGCCGATCCGCACCATCGCCATCGCGAACCGGTTGCCGAGTCTGCCCTGGCTCGGTGTGGGCGCGATCGTCGTGATCGTGCTCGTCGGGGCCTTCCTCGTGCTCCGCCCGGGAAGCGTCGGATCCCCGGTGGCGGGCGGGTCGTGCCCGAAGAGCCAGCCCCCGGCGCTGGGAGCCGGCCAGACCCGGACGGTCACGCTGACGACCCCGAAGGGCACGCTGGTCCTCAAGATCGAGGCGAGCCTGTCGCCCATCGCCGCCGGCAACTTCGTGGCGCTGGCGTCCTGCGGCTTCTACGACGGCACCGCGTTCCACCGGACTGCGACGCTCCAGGACGGCACGCCGTTCGTGATCCAGGGCGGTGACCCGACGGGCACCGGCGGTGGCGGCCCCGGCTACAAGATCCAGGACGAGCGGGTGACGGTCCAATACCGGCGAGGGACCGTGGCGATGGCTCGCTCGGCCGCCGCCAACAGCGTCGGCTCGCAGTTCTTCATCGTCCTCGATGACAAGGCCGCCACGATCCTGAGCTCAAAGAACACCTACCAGATCATCGGGAGCGTCACGTCCGGGATGGAGGTCGCGGACGCCATCTATGCCGCATCGGGCGGCGTCGAGCTCCCGTCGAACCCGACCCACGTCACGACCGCCACGGTGGCGAACCCGTGAGCATCCGAACCACCCGAAAGGAATGCAGGCCATGACACGTGCCACCATCGCCACTGACCTCGGCGACATCGAGGTGGAGCTCTTCGACGAGAGCGCGCCCAAGGCCGCCGCCAACTTCGTCAAGCTCGCCGGTCAAGGCTTCTACGACGACGTCATCTTCCACCGAGTGATCCCTGGCTTCGTCGCGCAGGCGGGCGACGGTCAGTACGGCAAGAAGGCGTCGCTCGAGCGAGGGCGGGTGGGGACGGGAGGCCCGGGCTACAAGTTCGAGGACGAGCCCGTCACCGGCGACTACGCGCGCGGGGCGTTGGCCATGGCCAATGCGGGCCCGAACACGAATGGCAGCCAGTTCTTCATCTGCCACCAGGATCTGACCGGGAAGCTGCCCAAGAACTACACGTTGTTCGGGCAGGTGACGCGCGGGATGGACGTCGTGGACAAGATCGTCGCTGCTCCGCGCGACAACCGCGACCTGCCCAACGAGCCGGTCGCGATGAAGTCCGTGACCATCCATCCGGACGAAGGTTAAGGAATTTACATCGATACGCGCGTCAAAACCCTTGGATAACGACCCCCGGCGGGGTAGGATATCGGTGCTGCTTTGTCAGCGCTGCCCCAGCGACAAGGTCATGGGTAGGTAGGGTCAGGGTAGTCGGTGCAGCCGACGTGATAGATGCCCTTGACGCGTGGCAGAAGTGTCCGTTTCGGCGGACTCCTTCACCGGGACAGCTTCGAGGCCGGTTCCTTCGGGAGCCGGCCTCGGCGTTTGTCCGGGTCGAGACGACCGGCTGGAAACCCTATCCGTGCGGGGCCCGTATCATCGGGGCTCGCGCGCCTGTAGCTCAGTGGATAGAGCGTCGGCCTCCGAAGCCGAAGGTCGCAGGTCCGAATCCTGTCGGGCGCGCCATCTCGACCTTTTCGGGCAGCGCTACGCCATCTGCCGTTCGTTCGGCAGTCGCGTCACGCTGTTGTACAAGGCGTTTTGGGGCCGCCGTTCGATAGTCGAGCGCGCACGCTGCAGCGACCGCCAGGGCGACTCGTCACGAGCCGCAGACCGTGCAGAGATCCATGCCCCGCGTTTCGATCGTCTGTGCCGTTCCTCACGCCGGTGTCGCTGGCAAGAACTGCCTGCGCGCTCAGCCAAACGTGCAGTCGACGCTGACCTTCTTAAGCGACCTTTCGAGGCCCGCGAGTTCCTGATCGTCGAGCCGTTCCACGAACAGCTCGCGGATGCCGCGCGCATGGACGGGTGCGGCTCGCAGCAGGCGAGCCAGACCTGAGTCAGTCAGCGACACGAGGACGCTGCGCCCATCAGCGTCCGCAGGTGTGCGGCGGACCACGCTTTCGGCGACGAGACGCTCGACACGGCGCGTCATGCCCGAGCGCGACACGAGCACCCGCGCGGCGAGGTCTGTCATTCGAAGGGCGCCGCCGGCAAGGGCCAGTTGCGCGAGGACATCGAAATCCGCGAGCGCCAGCCCGGTCTCGCGTTCGAGATCGGTCTCCAGTTGCCGCAGGAGCGTGGCGTGCGCACGCAGCAGGGAGGTCCAGGCACCCAGGCCGCGCCCATCCGGCAGCGCGGTCGCCACGGCATCGTCGAACCGAGCCGCGTAGTCTGTGTGAGAAGGTACTTGCATGTGCAACAATCCAGGTGTAGGGTGTTTGCAGTTGCAAATATACTCGAACACACGCTAGGAGGACCACTCCGATGATCGCCGAACCTCAGGCCACTCTCGACCCGCTCGTCGCCTCCCAGTTCTCGACCTTGGCGGACGAGGCCAGCGTAACCCGCGCCGCCGCCGCTCTCGAGGCTCACGGGATGCGGACGTTCCGGGCGCCAAACGCCGACGCAGCGAGGCGGATCGTCCTCGAATTGATTCCCGAGGGCTCGGCAGTGCACCAAGGGGCGTCGATGACGCTGGATGCGCTGGGCATCACTGCGGAGATCGCGACGTCCGATCGGTACGACGCCCTTCGACCGCGGATAGGGGGCATGGACCGCGGGACCCAGGGCGACGAGATTCGCCGGTTGGGTGCGGCGCCGGACGTGATGCTCGGCAGCGTCCACGCGATCACGGAGACAGGCTCCTTGCTGGCCGCATCCATGAGCGGAAGCCAGCTCGGCCCGTACGTGGCCGGGGCAGGCAAGGTCGTCATCGTCGCGGGCACACAGAAGATCGTGTCCGATCTTGAGGAGGGGCTTCGGCGGATCGACGAGTACGCCCTTCCGCTCGAAGACGCTCGCGCCTGGGCCGCGTACGGCATTCACAGCGCAGTCAACAAGGTGGTCATCATCAATCGCGAGATCACCCCCGGCCGAATCACGGTCGTCTTCGTCGACGAGGTCCTCGGGTTCTAATGGGCTTCGGCCTGGCGTTCCCGCCGCTGATGGCGCTTGGGATGTCGGCCGCGAGCCAGCGCGACTCCGGCCTCGCGCCCGCTGGGCCGGTCCGCTAGCCATGCCTGGTTCGAAGCTGGGCGTCGGGATCATCGGGGTCAACCCTGCCTGGGGTTGGGCCGCCACCGCACACATACCCGCACTGCGCGCGCTTCCGAACTACGAGGTCCGGGCTCTCAGCGCGACCAGCCCGGAAGCCGCGCGCGCGGCCGGCCAGGCCTTCGGCGTCAGCGCGGTCTTCGCGCATCACGAGGAGCTGGTGGCCCAGCCCGACGTCGATGTCGTCGCCGTCACGGTCAAGGTCCCGCACCACCGCGAGCTCGTCGCGGCCGCCCTCTACGCGGGCAAGGCCGTGTACTGCGAGTGGCCGCTTGGCCGCGACCTCGAGGATGCGCGCGCGATGGCAACGCTCGCCGCCGAGCAAGGCCTGCGCACGGTGGTCGGGTTGCAGGCCCGCCAGGCACCCGCGATCGAGTTCGTCCGGGAGCTGCTCCTCGACGGGTACGTCGGTGAGGTCCTGTCAACGACGATGATCGGGGTCTCGGTCCCGGGCGACGTCGTGGCCCAGCCCAACGTCTACATGCTGGACACGAACAACGGGGCCAACCTGCTCACGGTCGCCTTCGGCCATTGCCTGGACACCCTCAACCATGTCCTGGGCGAGTTCGCCGACCTGTCGGCCGTGTCGGGGATCCGCCGGCCGCTGATTACCGCCGAAGGGACCGGGGAGCAGATCACCAAGACGGCTGTGGACCAGATCGCCCTGGTCGGGTCCCTCACTTCCGGGGCGATCGCCAGCATCCACATCCGTGAGGCAGTGGCCAGCGGTATCGGGTTCCTCTGGGAAATCAATGGAACGGATGGAACGCTCCGGATCACCGCCGATGCTGCATTGCCCGAGATCTTTCCGTTGACGGTCGCTGGAACGCGTGGCGGGGGTGAGCCCGTCGTGCTACCTCTCCCGGCGGCGCTGACCGAGAGATGGCCCGCGCTGGTCGGCCTCCAAGGAGCACCCGCCTACAACGTCGGGCGTGCCTATGCCGCGTTCGCGGAGGACATCGAGAACGGGACTCACAGGGTGCCGGGCTTCGCCGACGCCGTCCGACGCCACGAGGTCATCGCGGCCATCGAGCGTTCTGCGGCATCAGGGGAACGGGTGACGGCGTAAGCCAAGCGGCATCGATGCGGGCCATGACGCGCGATAGGTTGTGATCGCGCGCCCAACACCTGTCGGGCGCGCCACACAGCAACGATCCGCCACCTGTTTCAGTCGGTGGCGGATCATTTAGGACGGCTTGACGAACGGGCCCCCTCGGGGCCGCCGATCGGGTCGCGAGACCGGGATCAGTCGCCGCCTCCGGAGTCGCCGCCGGAATGGCCCCCGGAGCCGCCGCGCCCGCCGCGGTCACCCTGGTCGCCGCCGCCGCTGCGGCCGCGGCTGGCATGCTGGCTCGCGGCCTTCGCGGCCTTGACGTGGCTCGCCTTCACCGCGGCGCCGATGGCCGGGGGCACGTTCCCCTGGTCGTCCTGGTCACCGAGCTGGTCGCCCTGCTGGTCCTCGCACTGGGCGTCGTTCTGGTCGACCTGGCTGTCGTTCTCGGTCGCGTCGCCGGTGTCATCGGTATCGGTCTGACCGGCCTCCGTGCCGTTCTGATCGTCCGCGTCCGCGACACACGTCGCCGGCGGGGTGACCGGGACTGTGACGGGGACCACGGCGAGCGTGGGCTTCTTCGCCGGCTTTTCGGCGCGCTCGGGAGTCGCCGCGGGATCGGCCACCTCGGCGGCCTCGGGCGCCTCAGGGACATCCGCGCTCTCGTCGGTCGTTCCGATCCCTACAGGCGCCACCGGATCGATGGCGGCGTTGACCATCGTCTCGAGCGCGGCCGACCTGGGCGCCGGCGGTGGCGTCAGGGCGCTCGCCGCGAACGCCGCGCTGCTGATCATGAAGACGGCGACGACACCGACACCGGCGCCGCGCATCAAGCGCACTGGTAGCTGCATGTCCGCTCACTCCCTCGTCGTGGTCGATCGAACGATCGGCCTTCAACTCTCTGAGCAAGCAGGATGTCACGGGGTTGCAGGTCCTCCGAGGTACTTTGGTCCCTCGCGTGGCGCACCTTCGTCAGACATCGGGGTGCGGACCGCACACGACCGCACCGGACCCCCGAATCAAGAACGCGGGTGCCTGTCGCACCCGCGTTCGATCGGCCGGATCCGGTCTGAGGATCAGTGGCCATCTCCGTCGAAGGTGCCGTTGGCCTGAGCGGTGGCTCGGGCCAGGACGTTCGCCTTCTCGGCGTCGGCCTGCGCCTGCGTGAGGGTTCCGGCCTTGACCTCGGCGTCGAGCTCGGCCTGGCCATCCGCCACGAGGGCATCGATGACGGTCTGGACGGGCACGTTGTGGGCGGTGGCCACGGCGGCCACCGTCTTGCCACCGGCGAGCTCGGTCGTGAGCTGCGCCTCGGTGATTCCGATCGCCTTGGCGACGACCGAGGCGTCGCTCGTTGCTTCGACGTGTCCGCCACGGCCACCGTGGCCGTCCTTGCCGGAGAACGTGCCATTGGCCTGGGCCGTGGCTCGCGCGAGCACATTGGCCTGCTCGGCGTCGGCTTGCGCCTGCGTCAGCGTCCCGGCCTTGACCTCGGCATCGAGCTCGGCCTTGCCGTCGGCGACCAGGGCGTCGATGACGGTCTGGAGCGGCACGTTGTTGGCAGCAGCCACGACGGCCACGGTCTTGCCCGCGGAGAGCTCGGCGGTCAGCTGTGCCTCGGTGATCCCGATCGCCTTGGCGACGACCGCCGTATCGCTGGTCGCTTCGACGTGCCCGCCACGGCCACCCCCGGTTTCGACGTCGTTGTCGGTGGTCGGCGCGCCCGATGCGGCCGGGGTGACGGGAGCGCTGACCGCGCCCGAGGCGGTCGGCGTCGGCGAAGCGGCCATCGCCGAGAGCGGACCGAGGATGGCGGCTCCCGCGAGCCCGCCGATCACGAGTGCTCCCGCGATCCGAGCCCGGTCCTTCCCGCGCTCGGGTCGGACGATCCTGACCGGGACGACCAACGGGGTGAGCGGCGGCGCAGAGGCCTGATCGCCTTCGACGGTCGACCCGTCGAACGGCATCAGCGGCGCTTGCTTTTCGTTCATCCGAAGCTCCTTGTTTGCTCCTGGACTTCCCCCAGGACGGGTGGCCGCTTTGCGACCTTGGGCGGAGCATCGGCGACGCTGCCTGTCGATTCGGTTACGTACCCGGAGGTCGAGATCCAGCCTGACCTTCGACATGCTCCGTAGGGGGGAGGAGCTCGAGGCGGGCTCGAAGCAGGTCGACTCCGTCGGGCTGCGCGATCCGGCAGGACCACGCCTCCCCGTCCTGCCAGGTCTCGGCGACGATCGTTGCCATCGGTTCGGCGGCGCGGGCGTACTCCAGCCTGACCAGGCGAGGGACCATCCGAACCGCCGCGGCGCCGCCGACTCCGAGCACGGCCTCGTCGAGCCAGTCCGCGTAGACGGCGTTGTTGACGTGGTCCATCGGATCCAGCTCCTGCGGGCGAACCCTGAACGTCGTGGTGGTCACCTCGCCGGACGCCTCGCCGAGATCGACGCGGGCCAGACCGAAGGTCGCGGCCGGCGCGCCGAAGACCCTGTCGAATTCGGCCGGGATGCGGGTCGGCGCGCCGCGAGCGTCGAGAAGGACCCAGTCGATCTGGACCTGCGCCACGAGGGCGCCCGCCGGATCGTGGAAGTCGGTCCGGCGGCGCGCCCAGACCCGCCGCCAGCCGACCACCTGCGTCGTGCCGAGGAGCTCGTCACCCACCGCGATCGGCGCGACGATCGCGACCTCGGCGGTCCGGACCAGCCAGGTGATGCCGCGTTCGGCATACCAGTCGCGCCCGTAGCCGCGCGCGGCGGAATGATGGCCGGCCAGGTCCTGCGTGTAGCGCAGCAGCACCGAGAGCCGGATCAGTCCATCCGGACCGCCTTCATCGAACCGGACGTGGTAGGGGGCGGAACAGCGATCGGGTTCCGCATCGGTCACGCCGGTCGACCGGCCAGCTGGTCGAGCGACTCCAGCGAGACGACCCCCGTCGCCTCGTGCGGGGCGGTCTGTCGAGCGAGCCGGACGTCGCACGAGCGGTGCGCATCGAAGACGACCAGCGTCACCGACAGGGCTCCGTCCTCGTCGATCGCACGGGTCCGGGCGTCGTCGAGCTGGTGGAGGACGTCGGCGCTGATCCCCCGCGCACCCCACTTGCAGTCGTAGGCCTCGGCCGCGCCATCGATCTCGACCGTCACGTCGTATGGGTGGATCTCGGCGCGGACCCCGTCGAACAGGATGCGTCGCTCGCGACGGACTGCGTCCGGACCGACCCGTCGCGCCAGGAGCTGGGCGGTGACCTCCTCGACCACCGCGCCGCGGACCTGGCTGCGGACCTGCTCGCCGCGGTCGGCGACCGCGAGCGATGCCGCGAGGATCGCCTCGGACCGTGCGAGCTCATCGACCTCACCGCTCGCCGCCGACCCGAAGAGCACCGGGAACATCGTCCGCCAGCCTTCCGGATCGAGGGTTTCGCCGTTCATCACCGCGCGGGCGAGGAGACGCTGCGCCGCGGTCGCGTCCGCGAGCAGCGTCGCCGTCCGACGGACCTCCGGGTCGGCCTGGATCCCCGCGTAGACGACCGCCCGCGCGTCAGGCGCGGCATCCTGGAATCTCATGGTCTCGCTCCGATCGACGCGAGGACGACCTGCGGAAAGGTCGACAGCCAGTCGATGGCTCGGTGCGGGTCCTCGATCCGCTGGATCTCGTCGATCGCGCGATCGATGGCGGCGCTCGCCTCGTCCGATGCGTCCGTGTCGCCATAGCGGGCGACGACCTCATCGAAGCGGGTCCGCCAGGCTTCGGTCAGGTCGGTAACGTACGACCATTCATCCTCGACCCCCTCGCCGAGCTCGGCCAGGACGAGATAGGCGTCGAGGGCGCGGTCGATGGCGTCGCGGATCGTCTCGGCTGACACTCGGGCTAGCGTACGACGCCGAGGCCAGCGAAGTCGTCAGGCGGCGCGAAAGATCCGCCAGCGGAGACTGCGCCCGGGTCGGTGCGCGACCGGCACCGCGAGCGCATGACGCCGGAGGAGCGCCTCGAGATCGTTCTTGGCGCGCGCGTCCCACGACTTCGAATAGATCCGGATCGCGTCTGCCCGGATCCGTCGGGCGAGCTCGCGTTCGTCGCTGCCTTCGAGCTGCGCGACACGATCGAGGACGGCTCGATAGAGCGCAGGCAGTACCTCGGCGGCAAGATTTGGCTCCATCGTGTTGCACGATGACGCTCGCGAGGTGCGAGCGGAATAGCCCAGCCGTTCCATGCACCCCGGCTGATAGGTCCACCGTCAGTCGCCCGAATGGCCACCGCTTCGCACGCCGAACGGTCCGAGCGTCCCGGTCGCCGGCATCCAGGCCTCGCTGACGCGCTCGACGGTCGCGGACCCGGGCCCCTCCCGGATGTGCTCGAGGAGACGTTCCAGCTGGTCGCGTGAGCCCTCAGCGACGCAGCGCACGGAGCCACCGGTCTGGTTGGCCACCCATCCCCGAAGGCCCAGATCCACCGCGTGCTGCAGGACGAACCAGCGAAAGCCGACCCCCTGCACGCGCCCGAAGACCGTGACGTCGAGGCGGGCGTCGGCACCGTCCGGGACCACGGCCCGGTCAGGCGGCTGCGGCCCGGCGGGGCCAGGCGAGGGCGAGCGAGTCCAGGACAAGCTCCGGCGAGACGTTGCCCGCCACCAGCTCCGCGGAGCGCGCGACCCGGCCGAGGAAGATGGCGGCCGAGCCTGGCGCGATGGCCCCCGAGACCGCGGTCAGCTCCTCGAGCAGCTCGCCGGCCTGGACGGACCTGGCGCCACCCGCACCGACGAGCACGAGGTCCCGGGCGACGCCGGCCCACAGGCCGAGGATGAGCTCGACCGCCCGGCGACGTTCGGCCGGTGACCTTTTGGCTGGCCCGGCCTCCTCCCCGGCGAGCGGATCCGGCTCATCGTCGCCCGTCGGTTCGGGCCGAGCCGCAGGCGGCGCCGGGGTCGCGGCCTGGGCCGCGCCGCGGCGGCGTGGCGACCGAGCTGGGGTCGAGGGGTCGGCGGCGCCGAGCGCGGTGGAGAGGGCGATCGCCCGCGGTATGGCGAGCCGGGCCGCGGCGAGCCGGCCGGACGGTCGGGCATCGGTCAGGTCGAGCAGGACGCGCACGAGCTCGGCATGGATGGGGACGGCCGCCGGCGCGCGCGCGTACGCGAGGGCGATACCCGGTCGACCGCCGGCGAGCCGCCCGAGACGCGCGGCCGTCGGCGGATCTGCCAGGCCGTGATCGCCGAGGATCGCCTCGATGTCACGCGCGCCGACGAGCCCAAGGCGAACGCGGAAGCAGCGCGAGCGGACGGTCGGCAGGAGACGCGCCTCCTGGTCGCCGCAGAGCACGATCGTCACGCCCTCGGGCGGCTCCTCGAGCATCTTGAGGAGGGCGTTCTGGGCGTCCTCGTTCATCCGATCGGCACCTTCGATGATCGCCACGCGTGCCCCGCCTTCGACCGCCATCAACGGCAGCTCCGCGACGAGGTCCCTGACGCCTCGGAACTTCGCGTCCGGTCCGCCGATGACGACCTGCCGCGCGGGCCCGGCCGGGACGAGCCGATGGAGGTCCGGGTGATTGCCGGTGTCCACCAGTCGGCAGGCCCGGCAGCGCCGACAGGGCCGTTCGTCGATCGGCGCGGTACACAGCAGACCGGCGGCGAGATCCATCGCGAGCGTCGTCTTGCCGACGCCCTCGGGTCCGACGAGAAGAACAGCCTGCGGCGCCGGACCACGGACCATGGTGGCCACCGCGGCCAGCGCCGCCGCCTGCCCCCGGGTCCGCGCGCCGTCCATGGTCGCCGTCAGGCGGGTTCGGCCGGTGCCGTCTTCCGCGCCGGACGGCGCTTGGGTGCCGCTTCGGTCTCGCCGGCCGCATCCGCTGGGGTCACGGCAGCCTTTGGCGTCGCCGGCTTGCGCGCCGCCCGGGGCTTGGCCGGGGCCTTGGCCGCGGCGACGACCTCGGGCGCCGGTGCCGTCTCCGCCGGGATGACGGCGCTGCTGGTGCTCGCCTTGCGGGGCGCGCGGGCAGCGGGCGTGGCGCGCGTCGCGCGAGACCCGGGCGCCGGCTTCTCCGTGGCCGACGCATCGGCGACGGTCGCCGCTGTGACGCGTGGCTTGCGAGCGGCTCGCGGCTTGATCGCCGTCTCCGACGCCTGTGCGGACAGATCGGTGGGTTCGGGAGCCGGGCTCGGGGCCGCCGGGGCCCGGACGGCCGGCTTCTGGGCGACCTGGGCTCGAAGCAACGCCTCGAGCTCCGGCGGGACGTCGCTCCAGGGCTCGTTCGAGCTTCGCGGCGCCGGAGCGGAGGCCGGCAGCGGCCGATCCCCGCCGCGGCTGTAGCTGCGGTCCTGGCGTGGCGCGGTATTGGCCGGGGGCCGGCCGCTCACGTCCGGGTAGCGATTGATCCCGCCACCGCCCGAGCCGCCGCGCCCGAAGCGCTCGCGCTCCATCGCCGACTGATAGGCGGATCGTCCGCCGCGCGCTCCGCCGCCTCGACCACCGGCGCCTGCCCGGTTGCCGCTTCGGCGCTGCTCGGCGATGAGGTATTCCGGGATCTCCGGTTCCTCGAAGTCCTCCTCGTCCACGAGCGGGGCACGGGGCGCCGCCGCGGCCGAAGCCGGTGTCCCGATCTGCGAATCCCAGACCGATCCGAACGGCGTCGTTCGCGGACCGCGGCGCGCCGGAGCGACCGGCGCCTCTTCCTCGTCGAGCTCCTCGTCCAGATCCGCCGAGATCGTCGGTCGAGCCGCGATCGGGGCCGGCGTCGTGGCACGCGCCGGGCCCTCCATCTCGGGCTCGAACGTGCCATCCTCGGCGCGCCCCCGGCCTCGACCGCGTCCCCGGCCGCCGCGTCGGCGACGGCGACGCGGCTCGTCACCGTCCTCGCCGCGGGGTGCCTCGCCGTCCGCCGCGGCCGCGGCGGCATCGGTGGCCGCATCATCGAGATCGTCGAGCGTGAAGACCTCCGCCCGCGCAAGATCCGCCTCGGTCAGCGAACCCGCGGCACGAGCCAGGCGCTCGCCGGGGAGGGCGAGCGGGCCGGCACCGTCGGCCCGGGCCGCGCCGATCGGTTCGGCAGCCTCGGTCCGCGTCCGGCCTCGGCCGCGGCTCGTGGCCGCGATCGGCTCCGCGTCACGGCCCCGGCCGCGTCCACGTGTCCGTCCACGTCCGATCCCGGTTCCCTCGGTCTGCTTGTCGGGCACCTCGGTCATCGACAGATCCGCATCGTCGTCGGCGACCCGACGTCCGGAGCGCGTGCCTTTCTCGACGCGCGCGAGCTGGACGATATCGGTGAACTGGTCGGCGACCTCGATGAGATCGGAGCTCGTATTGCCGCGGAAGCTGATGACCTCGACGCGGACACCCTGCTCCTGGACGGCGCGGATGGCGGGGGCGAAGTCGCCGTCGCCGGAGACCACGATCGCGATATCGAGGTTGCGGGCGGTCTTCATCATGTCGACGACCAGCTCGATGTCGAGATTGGCCTTGACCTTGCCGTCGCCGTACTTGCGGATGTCCTTGCTGACGACCTTGTAGTTGCTCCGACGCAGAAAGTCATGGAAGTTCCGCTGGTTCTCGTTGTCCGGGTCGAGGCCCGTGTACGCGTATGCGCGCACCAGGTCGCGGCCGGCTGAGGCCGCCTTGAGGAGCGTGACGTAATCGATGTCGACGCCCGCGGCCTTGGCCGCGTAAAAGATGTTCGCCACGTCCACGAAGACGGCGACGTTCTTGCTCACATTGACTCCTTGCATGGTGGATGGGCCCGACCGGCGCGATCTCGCAGCTCGGCGGGGCGGTTCATATCGTGCGGCGCGCGGCGGATCCCGCCGCGGCCACGGTTCGTTGGATCCGCGGACCGGCATCGCCGAAGCCGATCCGTTGCCAGCGGGTCAGTGCCTCCGCGTCGCCTGGCCGCTCGGCTTCGACGATGGTGCAGCCCTTGTTGCTGGCCGATCTGAGTACTTCCTCCAGGAGCGCTTCGGTGATCCGATCGGCGTCGTATTCCGGGTCGACCACGAGCAGGTCGACCGTGCCGACGTAACCGCCGGCTCGGACGGATGGCCGAAGCGCGAGGATCGCGCCGCCGACCACCAGGCGCCGGGATTCGGCGACGATGATGCTGGCCTGCGGCAGGTAGACCAGCTGGCGCAGGAGGTCCGCGGCGCCGAGCGGGCTGTCGCCCCGGCCGATCGGGGTCGAGGCGTCGCTCAGGGCGACGACTCGATCGATGTCCGTGACGCGGGCTGCTCGGACCAGGTATTCCAAGGCGACGGGTCCAACCTCGCAGGGTTCGGCGGCCATTGCCCTCGATCGGGTTCGACCGAGTCGATACCGGGGCCCGCGATCCGCTCGTCGGCGGCGAACGATGGATCGCTCGCGACGCTCCGAGGGTGCGGCCGACCGGTATTGCATTCAGGTCGCCGGTGAGTAATATACGGCATCGCTTCGGCGGCCACCTGCGCGCCGCCCGGATGCGGGGCCAACAGTCGTCACCCGTTCGTGCACCGTCGTCAGTGAACCGCCGCCAGGGGAGGCGCGAGGTGAGCTGTCGATCGGGCACCCAGGAGATC
>DASYJV010000066.1:0-4259 GCA_035996105.1 Candidatus Limnocylindrales bacterium
TCTTCTACTGGACCCCGCCGCATTTCTGGGCGTTGTCGCTGCGCATCCGCAAGGACTACGCGGCGGCCGGCGTACCGATGCTCCCGGTGGTGAAGGGCATCCCCGAGACGACCCGCCAGATCGGGCTCTACACGGTCCTCATGGTCGCGATCTCGATCGTCCTGTGGGCCGTCGCCCGCATGGGCGCGATCTACCTTGGGGCCGCGATCATCCTCGGCGCGATCTTCCTGTGGCAGGCCTACGGACTCTGGCGCCGCGGCGCATCGGAGGAGGCCTCGACCGCCGGCGCGATCCGCCTCTACAAGTACTCGATCAGCTATCTGAGCCTGCTATTCCTCGCCGTGGCGGTCGACGCGCTAGTGGTGATCCCGGTCTGACGGCGCTCCTCGGAGATCGGCCAGCAGCGGCTCGGCGGTGAGTGGTCCGCCAAGGAGATCGGTCAGCAGCCTGCCTGGACTTCGCGAGGCTCCGGGGGTGAAGAGGGCCTCCGAGACGAACCGATACCAGCCCGGATCGCCTTCGAACCAGGGCCCGCGCACGGTCATGATCCGGGCCCGGACAGCTGCCGCCATGATCGCCGAGAGGGCGTAGTTGGCGAGATAGCCGGGGCCGTCGATGAGCTGGCCGCGGATGGCCCACCAGGACCACTCCGGGTGCGGCTCGATCCCGAGGCCGTCGGCCGTCACCTCGGTCCAGACGTCATTCGGCCGGCGGTCGGGGTGGCGATGGACCTCGATCTCGAAGAGTGCCCAGCAGATGTCGAGCATCACCGCGCCATACCGACTGAGCAGCGCCTCCCGCGGTTCCGCGGCATCACCGAGCCAGCGAGCCTGCCACGCTGGCTCGTCGACGTCCCAGCCGAGGACGTCGGCCGTGCCCTCGAGGAAGGCGGCGCTCGCCTCCGGGAAGTCGAGAAAGGCTGGCCGCGTCCGGATCGCCGCCATGTGGATCGCGTGGCCACTCTCGTGCAGCAGCTCCAGCAGGTCGCCGATCCCGCCCTCGGCGTAGCTCGCGAAGACCCAGGGCGGACGCGGGGTCCACGGGCCGGCCGCGGGCTGATCCGTGGACCAGGCGCCCATCCCGAGCGTGAAGGCCACCGGCACGATGGGACGGCCCGGTCGCGGCAGCACGTCGTAGCCCAGCCCCAGCCTGCGCGGATCCGCACCGAGCGACGCCAGGTAGTCGTCGTTGATCGCCAGCAGCCGGTCGGCCGGTACGAGCCGACCGAGTCGCCGCGCCGCGGCCCCCACCACGAACCGGTAGTCCCACGGCTCGATCCGGCCGGCGCCGACGATGTCGCGCCATGCGGCGAGGACCTCCCAGAGGGTCCCTTCGAGCGACCCGGCGGGGATCCCCAGGGTCACCGCATTCGCCTCGATCGGGGAGCCGTGCGCCGCCCATCGACGGGCGCTCACCTGGAGGAGGCGGCGATAGGGACTCGACTCGCCGCTGTCGCCATCGACGGCGCGCCACACGGGTGCCAGCGCCTCGAACAGGGCTCGCCGCGCATCCGGGTCCGGCTCCGTCGCGAGCCGGTTGAGCACACTGGGCCGGTCCAGCGTCTGCGAACCGACTCGAAGGGCATCGGCGGCCTCGCCATACCGGCGATAGAGCGCAGCCCTGGCCCGCGCGACGGCTGGCTCCTCGTCCGTCGACGAGCCTTCGGTCGGGTGGGCGCCGGGCGTCGGTTCGAGCTCGTCGAGCCACGGCAGCGTCGCGCGCATGTTCGTGAGCGCCCGCGCGTCCTCGTGGGATCGCTTGAGCCTCTCGGCACCATCGAGCGAACCAAGACTTCGATCCATCGCCCGCCGCCGCGCCCGATAGCGCCGGACCAGGGCGACCATCGAGCCGGCCGCGGGATCGACGGGCGCGCCACGCGTCCGAGCGACGACGAGATCACCGAACGCCGCGAGCAGCTCGCCGAACGACCGCTCTACATCCGTGATGCCCATGGGGACGGAGGATACGACGACAGGAGGGCCGCCCTGTCACCATCTGCCGATGCAGATCCAGTTTCTCGGCGGTGCCACCACCGTCACCGGCTCGCAATACCTGCTCACGACCGAGCGGGCCAAGGTCCTCATCGACTGCGGGATGTTCCAGGGGAGCCCGAACGAATCCGTCCGCAACCGGGTCCCGTTCGCGTTCGACCCGGGCGACCTCGATGCCGTCCTGTTGACCCACGCGCACCTCGACCACTGCGGCCTGCTGCCGTTGCTGGTCAAGGGTGGCTATCGCGGTCCGATCCACGCGACGGCGGGCACGATCGAGCTCGCGACGCTGGTCCTGCTTGACTCGGGCAAGCTCCACGAGGAGTTCGCCAAGCGCGAGGCCCGCTGGGAGAAGCGTCACCCCGACGAGGTCGCCGCCGACGACCGCAAGGAGGCCGACCAGTACCAGGCCGCGGTCGACCTGGCCGCCGCCGGTGAGGCCGGTCAGCACGTCCCGACCAGCGTCGAGCCGGTCCCTCCACCGGCGAGCGCTGCGGTCTGGCCGACCGACCCGGAAGCGGAGCTGCGCGCGCAGCCGCCGCACCTCCTGGTCGATCTCGACAGCCCGCTCTACACCGCGAAGGACGCCGAGGCCTCGCTGGCCAACTTCAAGGCCGTGGGCTACGGCCAGGAGGTCGAGGTCGCGCCCGGGGTCCATGCCACGTTCGTCGATGCCGGCCACATCCTGGGGTCCGCGATCATCCGGCTGCGCATCCAGGAGCAGGAGGGCGGGGAGGAGCGGCTCATCGTCTGCTCGGGCGATCTGGGCCGGCCGGGGACCCCGATCCTGCGCGATCCGACGCCGATGACCGACGCCGACTACGTCCTCGTCGAATCGACCTACGGCGGTCGTGAACACGAGCCCGAGGCGGAGGCCATCCGAATCCTGGCCGAGACGATCCGGATGGTGGCCGACGCCGGCGGCGTCCTGCTCGTCCCCTCGTTCGCCATCGGGCGGACGCAGGAGGTCGTCTGGGAGCTCGATCGCCTCATCGAGCGCGGCGAGATCCCGCTCCTCCCGCTCTACCTCGATTCACCGATGGCGTCGAAAGCCTCCGACATCTATCGCCACCACCCCGACTACTACGACGAGGAGACCTCGAAGCTGCTGCGCGACGGCGCCTCGCCGCTCGACTACCCGAACCAGATCATCACCAACGACGTCAAGGCGTCGCAGGCCATCGAACGAGCCCCGCGGCCGTACATGATCGTGGCCTCCAACGGGATGCTGACCGGCGGGCGCGTGGTCGGCCACCTGCGCAACCTCATCGACGATCCGACCGCGACGATCCTGTTCGTCGGGTACCAGGGCGAAGGGACGCTCGGGGCGCACCTCCAGGCTGGCGCACGCGAGGTCAAGATCGACGGTCAGCTCCGGCAGGTGAAGTGCCAAACGCGCTCGATCAGCGGGTTCTCGGCCCATGCCGACGAGAGCGAGCTCCTCGACTGGCTGCGGCATTTCGCCGACGGCAAGCGCCCCGGCGACCACGGCTATCCGCGCAAGATCTTCATCGTGCACGGCGACCCGGAGGCCCAGATCGCCCTCGAGCCGAAGGTCCGCGAGCTCGGCTTCGCCACCCACGTCCCGTTCTGGCACGAACGAGTCCAGCTCGAGTAGGACGCTCGGGTCGCGCACGCGCGGTCGCGGCTGACGGGACCGGGGGGCGCATCAGGCGGGACGCGAGCGGCAATAGGATTCCCATGCCGGACGATCGGCACCGGGGCTGCGCCGGTTACGCTGGAGGGACAACGTCGCGATGCGAGACAGAGGATCCCTGATGCGGCCGTCCCTCAACACCCTCGATCCAGAGCTGACCGTCCGGATCGTGGACGAGGCGAAACGGGTCCTTGCCGAGGTCGGCATGGAGATCCGCGGGGCCGAGATGCGCCGCCGGCTGCTGGAGCACGGCCTCCCGCTCGATCATTCCGGCGAACGCGTCCTCTTCCCGCGCGATGTCGTGGAGCAGGCCATCGCCGATGCTCCGAGCTCCTTCTGGCTCCACGACCGGGCCGGCGAGCCGCATGCCGATATCGGTGGCGACCGGGTCCATTTCGTGCCGGGCTCGTCCGGGCTCAAGGTCCTCGACCACCGCACCGGCGAGACGCGGCTGGCCGATTCGACCGACTTCGTCGAGTACGTCCGCGTCGGTGACGGCCTGGCCAACATCCCCTACCTCGCCACCGCCTTCTCGACCAATGACGACATCGAGCCGCAGGTGTCGGACGCCTGGCGGCTGTACATGACCCTGACCAACTCGAACAAGCCGG
>DASYJV010000067.1:0-2465 GCA_035996105.1 Candidatus Limnocylindrales bacterium
GAGGCGGCCCTCAAGGCGTTCCCGATGATCGGCCAGGCGGCCGTGATCGGCGACGGCCGTCCCTTCGTCTCCGCGTTGCTCGTGCTCGACACGGACATCGCGCCGGCGTGGGCGAAGCAGCACGGCGTCGGCGGCGCGTCGCTGGCCGAGCTCGCCGAGAACGCCGACATGCGCGCCGAGATCGAGCGGTCGGTCACCGAGGCCAACAAGCGGTTCAACAGCGTCGAGCAGGTGAAGAAGTTCGCGTTGCTGGGCGAGGAGTGGCTCCCCGACTCCGAGGAGCTGACACCGACGATGAAGCTCAAGCGCCGCGGCATCTACGCCAAGTACGCCGAGGTGATCGAGGCGCTCTACAAGCGCTGACCCAGCGCGCGGTTAGCCGGCGGGGGCACCGATCTTCTGACCACGCCGGCGCTCGATAGCGAGGTCGGCGATGTCGGACATGATCTCGGCGAGCTTGTAGTCCTTCGGGGTGAAGACGTGGGCGACGCCATCGTCGAGCAGCTTGCGCCGGTCGGCGTCGGGGATGATCCCGCCGACCACCACGGGAGCGTTGACGCCGCGCTCGCGCAGCAGGCGCACCGTCTCGGGCACGAGCAGCAGGTGCGAGCCCGACAGGATCGACAGGCCGACCACGTCGACGTCCTCCTGGAGTGCCGCCGTCGCGATCATCTCGGGCGTCTGCCGGAGCCCGGTGTAGACGACCTCGAACCCCTCATCGCGCAGACCCCGCGCCAGGACCTTGGCGCCGCGATCGTGGCCATCGAGCCCGGGCTTGGCGATCAGGACCTTGATCGGTCGGTCGGTCATGGGGGCATCATAGCCAGCGCAGGGTGGCCGCCGGCCTCGATACTGCCGAGGTGATCGTTCCGCCCGACCGCGAGGGATTCGACCGAGCCCAACGACGCCATCGGCGAAATGCCCGACTGCGCGCCATCCCGGCCACCCTCGCCGCCGCGGTCATGGGCATCCCGCTCGGGGTCTACCTCTCGCCGATCCTCCTGGCTCTGGCCATCCTCGTCACCGATCTGGCCAATCTCGTGATCGCGATGCCCGATCTCGGTGGCGCGGTCTGGGCCCTGCTCGACGACCTCGTCAACGGGACGCCCGGGGCACTCCAGGCGATCGCCTGGATCCTCGTCATCTGGGTCGTCCCGGGCGTCGTCGGGCTCGTCCTCGTCTATCTCTGCATCGCCTGGCGGCTGCGACGACTTGGCGGTGAGGGCATCGCGCTCGCCCTTGGCGGCCGGCCGCCACGAACCGACGATCCCGACGAGCGCCAGCTCGTCGATGTGGTCAAGGAGCTCGCCGTCGCGGCCGGGATCCAGCCGCCGCGGGTCCTCCTCATCGACGACGGTCCGCCGAATGCGTTCGTCTACGGACGCGACCCACACCACGCCACCGTGGTCCTTGCCCGGGACCTGCTCCGCGACCTCGACCGCGAAGAGACCCAGGGCGTCGTGGCACGGCTCGTAGCGTCGGCGGTCGATGGCGACCTCGGTCTGGCGGTCGACGTCGGCGCGGTGTACGTGACCTATGGGCTGATGATGACGACACTCGGCGCGGTCGTGAGCCACTCGGCGAGGGTTCGCTGGCGGGCCGCCGTCCCCCCGCTCCTGGGGCGCCGCCATGACCCGATCGCCGACGCGACCGGTGTCGCCGCGCTCCTCGCCCTCGCGGTGGACGACGACACCCCGGACACGAATGCGGCCGGTTGCCTGACCCTCCTGACGATGGGCGGCGTCATCGGTACCGGCGTAGGGATCATCAACGTCTTCCTGGGCGGGCCTCTGCTCGCATACGCCTGGCGATCACGCGCCTATCTCGCCGATGCGACCGCGGTGGATCTGACGCGCGATCCCGAGGGCCTGGCGCGGGCGCTGACCAAGCTCGCCGAGGCCCGCGCCGGCGTTCCCGCCACGGCGTGGCTCGAGCTCCTCCTGGTCATCGGCGGCGTCCGCAGCGATACGGCGACCAGGACCGGTCACGTTCCGCGGCTCTCCGATTCCGGCCTCGGCGTCTCGGTCGCGCCGCCCGTCTTCAAGCGCCTCGCAAGGCTCCGGGCGATGGGGGCCTTCGCCCTCGAGCCGGACGGCCGGCCTGGCGCGCGGGATCCTGCGCCGGGCGGCCCGCCAGGGCGCCACTTCCCGCGCTGGCTGGCGTATCTCGTCCTTGCTCCGCTGGTCGCGCTGGCGGCCGTCCTCCTGCTGGTCGTGGCCGCCCTCATCGTCTACCTCGCGGCATTCGCCGCGTTCATCGTCCTGACCGTGGTGGCCGGTCCGCTCCACGAGCTCCTGCGAGGGATCGCCGGCCGCTGACCGGTCAGGCCTCCGGCGATGGACGCGCGAGGTGCGCGAAGAACTCCGCCCGGGTCCGGTCCCGGGTCCGGAACAACCCGAGGACCGACGAGGTCGTCATCACCGTCCCGGGCTTGCGGACGCCGCGCATGACAGCGCACAGGTGGG
>DASYJV010000068.1:0-9147 GCA_035996105.1 Candidatus Limnocylindrales bacterium
TGGCGCGACCAGACGATCTCGTAGATCAACCCGGCGGCTCCCGACAGCACGAAGATCGCTAGGACAGGCCAGCGCGATCTCATCGGGCGACCTCCTGCCTGACGACCCAGCCACCGCCCCGTAGCAGCCCGGCCGTCCAGTCAAGGATCGGCCGGTCCCCCCGTCGGCTTGACCCCAGCCACGCGACGATCGGCAACACGAAGAACGGCAGGTTCCCGAATGAGTACCAGAACTTGGCGCTCGAGTTGCCCATGACCGTCGGATATTCCAGCCAGAGCGATAGGAATGGCACGCTTGCCAGTGCGAGGACGAGGGCGGCGATCCACCACGAGCGCGCCCGGATCCCGATGATCGCGAAGAACGCCAATGACGGCTTGAACGTGACGAGGACCGCTGGCCATGCCCACCGGACGCCGGCCGCGATCGCGGCCGCGACCCACATGTCGGTGTTGCCGAACAGGATCTGTCCCGGTGTCTTTGGGAACAGCACGATCAGTGCCAGGACTGGCCACATCCAGGTCACCGGCCGGCACCACCAGACGACGTACGCGATGACGCCCAGCGGGAGGATCCACCACAGGGGATCCGGCAGGACGATGAATGCGATGAACAGGTACAGCGCATGCGGTGGGTACAGGTTGTCGACGAGGGTTTGGACCTCGTACGGCCCACTGAGCTGGCGGTCGGTATAGAAGACGCCGCCATCGAGCCAGCGGTGGGCCACGAACTGGTAGTAGCGCAGGTCCGTGCCGATCGCGTGCTGCGCGTCGATCACGCCAAAGAGCAGGAGGGTCTCGTAGGCGGCGACCGCCAGGATCACGATGGTCAGCCCGACCCAGACCGGGCGCAGATGGCGATGGGGCATGCCCAGCATCATGACGAAGCGCCCGGGTCGTCGCATCAGATCTTCGGGGCCCAGTACACGCCGAACGCCATGACCAGGGTCCCGAACGCGATCAGCGCCATCCAGCCAGGCCCGACCTTCCCGCGATGGACCGCCGCCAACCCACACAGGGCGATCACGAATGGCACTGAATCGAGGAAGTATCGATAGCCGTACTGCAGCCACCCGCCCCCGTAGTAGAGGAGCGTCGGGACCAGGACGGCGATCACCGCCCCAGCCAACCACCGGGAACGCGGTTGACGCCAGTCCGCCTGGGTCGCGAACAGGAGACCCGGGCTGGTGATGAAGACAGAGAGGCCCAGCCCATCTGGCCGGAAGAAGGGGAACGTCGGGATGACCGTCGGCAGGTGGACCAGGAAGTAGTCAAGGTTCATCGGGACGTGCGCGAGCGAGAACAGGCCCTGGAGTCGCTGGGCCTCAAGGAAGCCGGGCAGCGTTGCGAGACCGTAGCCAGACTCCCACGGCGACCCGAACCGCAGCGCGTTGTAGGCGAAGAACCCCACGATCGCCGGAAGGACCCCGAGGCCAAGCTCGACCCACGCCCGCAGCCGAGCCGACCGCGCGACGGAGCGAACATACCCGCCGACGATCTCGCTGGTGGCGAGGGGCGTAGGGCCGTCGAGCATCAAGGCGTAGAAGGGGATCGCGAGTGCGAGCGGCGCCCGGGTCATGAACGCTGCCCCCGCAAGGAGCCCGATCAGCCACGCACGCTGGCGTCCCCACAGTTCGATCAGGCAGGCGAAGGTGAGGATCGTCGCGACGAGATGCCCCGTGTGCCAGACACCGCCACGGGTCGTCACCCACAGGATCTGGGTCGAGAACCCGAACAGGACCGTCACGGCAAGGCGGTCCACGAGGCGGACGACACCGATCCGGCCAAGCAGCATCCAGCAAGCCCCGACGCCCCAGGCGGCCAGGAGCGCGTTGAGCAATGGCTGCAGTTGATCGGCGGTGACCGCGCCGATCAGCGCGACCAGCGGGATGAAGGCGACCGCGGGGAACGGCGCGAACGGGACATAGACCCGGCCGTCGACCCAGATCACGTCAAACGGGCCCGGCTGGAAGGTGAGCCACGTCCGTCCGTGCAGGAACGCGTCGGCAAGATAGAAGAAATCGCCGCGGCCGGTGTCGAACGTGAGGGCCGCCAGGAGATAGACCAGCGCCGAAGCCGCCACCACCACGAGCCCGATCAAGCCAGCGCGTCGGGCGGTGCCGCTCGTCGGTTCGATCGTCACGTCGCCGAAGCCTGGCGCGCCCGCATCCCGACACCGAGCACCGCGATGAGCGACACCGCGAACGAGAGCGGGTACGCGACGGGCGGCGTGATCCCGACCAAGGGGACGGCGGTCACGAGGGGGATCGCCAGTGCCCACCAGCGCCCTGCGGCGCACAGGTAGGCGACAGGCAGCAACAGGAGCATCGCGTAGTGGTCCCAAAGGATCGGCGAGAGCAGCTGACTGGCGACGACGGCAACGAGATACGAGGCTTCGGCAGTCGCCCATCGGGCGGCCGCCAGCACCGCTCCGACGACCAGCACGGTGGAGGCCAGCTGGACCATCGACGCGACCTGTGCCGACACACCGAGCTGATACGCGACGGCGCCAGGTGTGAAGTTGTGGGCGGTCGTGATCGGGTCGCCGACCTGACGGAGCAGGACGGCGAAATCGGACCATGCCCCCGGGCCGGCGAGGAGGGTCGCGGCGACGGCGAGCGCACCGAGGACGAGGACACCGCCGAGCACCGCGGCCCAACGTCGGGTCATGACCGCCCACGCGAGGATGATCGCGGGCTGGAGCTTGATCGCCGTGCCGAGTGCCGCGCTGGTGCCGAGCCGGATCGGGCTGTCCAGCCAACGCCATCCGATGGCAAACAGCAGGAAGAGGACCGGTCCGACCTGTCCCAGCTTGATCGCATAGACGAACGGCCAGGACAGGCCCGCGAGCAGCACCAGCCACCACCGGACGGCTCGTGAGACCGGGAGGACAGCCACGCCGGTCGCAAAGGAAAGGATGAGGATCCCCGTCCATGCCCAGATGGCCGTCGTGGCCGGGAGGAGCCCGAACAGGACGATCAACGGCGCGAACGTCGGCGGGTAATAGAACAACCCGAAGCCGCCGCTGGTCTGGAAACTCATGTCGTAGAGCGGCTGCCCGGCGAGCAGCCGGACCGCTGCCTGGTGATAGGCCAGAAAGTCGAAGCCGAGGGTGGTGCCGGCAGCCGCCAGCGTCGCGCCGACCACGCCGACGAAGACGAGGACCGCGACGATGGGCAGTGCCGCCTGACCGAGGCGCGTCGGCGCCGGACGATCCATCACGTCGGGGATATCGTGCCCCGCCCGGTGGCCCGGTGGATGAGCGGGATCCGAAACAGGTCCCAGGCGACCCGCAGGGCCAGGCCTGGCCGAGCCCGCATCCGCGATCCGCGCCGGTCGAACCAGCGGATGGGCACGATGGCCGATCGATACCCTCGCCGGCGAGCAAGGTAGATGAGCTCGACGTCGAAGACGATGCTGGTGATCTGCTGCCGGCCGAAGAGGTCCCTGGCTGCGGCGCGGGTGAATCCTTTGAACCCGCACTGAGTGTCCTTGACCGGCCCGACGACCCAGACCGAGGCCAGCAGGTGGAACGCCTTGCCGAGCAGCCGGCGATATCCGGGTTGGGTGGCGCGCATGTCCGATCCGTCGGGTTGGATCCGGGAACCGAGGGAGACATCGTGGTCGGCCAGGGCGGCGACGATCAAGGGCAATTGGTCGGGCGGCGTCGCCATGTCGGCGTCCGCGAAGACGATCAGGTCTGCGTCCGCGTCGAGCATCCCGGCCCGGACGGCCGCGCCCTTGCCGCCGTGGGCGACCCGCAAGAGCCGAAGGCTCGTCCCGGCCGGCCCGAGGCCGTTGGCCTCCGGTCGGGCCTCGACGACCTCGGCCGTCGCGTCCGTGCTGCCGTCGTCGACGACGACGATCTCGATCGGGTCCGGCAGGGTCCCGGCCCCCGGAGCGCCCTCGCGTGCCTGCTCGCCGCGGCGCTGGAGATAGCCGAACAGCTCGTCCAGCGCCGGACCGATCCGGTCAGCCTCGTTGTACGCAGGCAGCACGATCGCGAGGCTCGGCCCGGGTCGATCGGTGGACATCTGCGGCAGTCTACCCGTCGCGCTCCGCGACTAGTATCACGGCGATGAACGGCCCGAGACGTCTGCTGCTTGGCGGTCTGGTGGCGGTCCTGGCGATCGTGATGGTCGAGGCACTGGCCGGCATCCTGGTCGGACCGCGGTTCGCCGTCGACCTGGAGATCCCCCTCCGAGCGGCCGATCGCTGGCTGGCAGGCCAGCCTCCCTATCTCGCGGATGCCTTCGCGGCACCCGCCGGCGCCTCCTTGCCCTTCCTGTACCCGCCCTACACGTTGCCGTTCCTCGCCGCTCTGGATCAGATCCCGCGGTCGGCGGTCGAGGGCGCCGGACTCGTGGCGCTGGCGGTCTGCGCGGTCGTCGCGTGCCGGCGCCTCGCGATCCCGTGGCCCTGGGTCCCGTTCGTCGTGGCATGGCCGCCATTCTCGGAGGGCATCGTCACTGGCAACGTGCAGATCGCGCTCTTCACCGCCTTCGCGTATCTCTTCTTCGCACCGGGAGGCTCGCCCTGGCGGCCCCGGCCTCGCGACATCTCGGACCCTTCGACCAGTGGCGCGATGGTCGCCGCCCTCGCGACCGTCATCGGCGCGATCAAGGTCTCGCAGCCGCACCCGTGGGCCGCGGCGATGCGCCATCGACCACGTGCAGCGATCGCGGGCCTGGTCGCTGGCGCAGTCGTCGTTCTTGCGACCTTGCCGCTCACCGGCACGCAACTCTGGTTCGATTGGCTCAACCAGCTCCGTCTCGCGGGCGACCCTGCGTGGGATATCGGTGGCGTGGCGCTGTCGCGCTACCTCCCGGCGGGGGTCGGGGTCGCGGTGGCGATCGCGTGCGTCGTCGCCGCCTTCTTCGTTCCGCGGCGGTCGGCCGGCGCGTGGGTCGGTGTCCTGTCGGTCATCGGTGCAGTCTCGCTGCATACCTTCGGGTTGCTCTTCCTCATCCCGGCGATGCTGGTCATCCGCCGCGAGGTCGCGCTCCTGGTGGCGATCCTCATCGCCAGCTACACGCTCGAGGGGACCTGGGCCGGGATCGCCCTGTGCTCCCTTGCCTTCGCGGCGTCGTCGCGCTGGCCCGAGTTGCGGGAGACGAGGAGTGCCCTCGACGGGGCACTGCCTTCGCGCGGCCCGGTCCTGTCGCGCCTCGGTTGAGCTGGCTCCAGGGTCAGGGAAGGTGAACGGCCCGCGTCGACTGCTGGTCGGGGCGCTGGTCGTGCTCCTCATCCTCCTGATCGTCAAGGCGCTCCTCGGCACGGTCCTGATCGCGCCGCGCTTCGCCGTCGACATGGAGATCCCGCTTCGGGCTGCCGAACGCTGGCTGGCGGGGCAGCCGCCGTATCTCGCCAGTGCGTTCAGCTCACCGCCCGGTGCGACGCAGCCATTCCTCTATCCGCCCTTCGTCCTGCCACTCTTCGCGCTCCTGACCGGCCTGCCGCGCCTCGTCGTCGGGACGATCGCCGTGGCCGTGATGCTGGCGGCCTCCGTCGCGGCCGGCCGGCGGCTCGGCGTCCCGTGGGTCTGGCTGCCGCTGGTCCTCGCCTGGCCACCGTTCGCCGAGGCGATCTTCGGGGCCAATCTCCAGACCGTCCTCTTCGCGGCGTTCGTCTTCCTGTTCTATCGAGCCGGGTCTACCGCCTGGGCGCCGCGTTGGCGAGACCTCCGCGATCCGGCCGAATCCGGGCCGCTGGTCGGCAGCCTCGCCACGGTCGTGGGTGCCATCAAGATCTCGCAGCCGCATCCGTGGGTCTACGTCCTGCGTCAACGACCGCGTGCAGCCATCGGCGGCGCCCTCGTCGTGGTCGCCTTCGTGGCGGCGACACTCCCCCTGACCGGCACCACCCTCTGGTTCGACTGGATCGCCCAACTGCGGCTAGCCGGCGATCCAACGTGGGACCTCGGGGGGTTTGCGATCCCACGCTTCGTGCCGCCGGGCGTGGGCCTGGTCGTGGCCGGTCTCTGCGTGATCGCCGTGTGGTTCGTCCCGCGCGAACGGGCCGGTGCGTGGGTCGGCCTGCTCTCCGTCGTTGGCGCCCTGTCGCTGCACATCTTCGGGCTGCTCTTCCTCGTCCCGGCGATGCTCGTCATCCGGCGTGAGGCGGCCCTCATGGCGGCCCTGTTCATCGCCACCTACTCGTACGAAGGGGCCTGGGCCGGGATCCTCATCTGTGCAGTCGGGCTTGCCGTCGTCGAGCGCAGCGCAAGGATGGGGCCTCTCGGAACGGCGTCGGAACGGCGATACACTGGCGGCTCGC
This sequence comes from Candidatus Limnocylindrales bacterium, assembly GCA_035996105.1. GTDB lineage: Bacteria > Chloroflexota > Limnocylindria > Limnocylindrales > CSP1-4 > SPCO01. The sequence goes on from DASYJV010000068.1 coordinate 6,273, forward strand.
CGTCATCGGCCGCCTAGACTGCCAGGAGGCGCCACGCCGTGATCGACCCGTCCGCGCGCATCCATGCCTCAGCCGATCTCGAGGCTGACGTCAGCGTGGGAGCGGGGACGAGCGTCTGGCACCGGGCCCAGCTGCGAACCGGGGCACGGATCGGTCGTGACGCGATCATCGGCCGGGACGTCTTCGTCGACGGAGGCGTCACCGTCGGCGACCGGGTCAAGATCCAGAACGGCGCCCTCATCTACCGGGGCGTGACCATCGCCGACGGGGTCTTCATCGGGCCGGGCGTCATCCTCACCAACGACCGACGCCCGCGGGCGCTGACCCCTGCCGGCGATCTCGCCCGGGCGGCGGACTGGACGGTCAGTGCCGTTCGGATCGAGGTCGGGGCGTCTCTCGGCGCCGGTGTCATCGTGGTCGCCGGCCGGAACGTGGGGCCATACGCGATGGTCGGTGCCGGGTCAGTCGTCACGCATGATGTCCCGGCGCACGGACTCGCCGTAGGGAACCCGGCACGCTTGATCGGCTGGGTCTGCGTCTGTGCCGAACGGATCGTGGACGCCTCGGGCGGATCGGCCGCCGTGGACCGGTCCCCGGCGGAGCGGGAGCTCACCTGCCCGGCCTGCCACCGACGGTTCGACCACCTGGCCGATGACGACGGGCTCCGCGAACGGATGCGATCCGGCGACGAAGCCGCGACGCCGGCATGATCCCGGTCGCGCGTCCGGACATCGGACCCGAGGAGATCGCGGCCGTGACCGAGGTGCTCCAGGGCGGGATGCTGGCTGGCGGTCGTCGCGTCGCCGAGCTCGAGGATCGATTCGCCGCATTCATCGGGGCGAAACACGCGATCGCCGTCAGCAATGGGACGGTCGCGCTGATGGGCGTGTTCGTGGGCCTCGACCTCCAGCCAGGCGACGAGGTCATCACCGTCGGCCATACCTTCAATGCGACCGTCAGCTCGATCATGTTCACCGGGGCGACACCGGTGTTCGTCGACATCGAGCCCGATACCTACCTGATGGACGCTGCCCGGATCGAGGCCGCCATCACGCCGCGCACCCGTGCCATCTGCCCGGTGCACCTCTTCGGGCTTCCCGTTGACCTCGACGCCATCGTCGCGATCGCGGACCGCCACGGCCTTGCGATCGTCGAGGACGCCTGCCAGGCCCACGGCGCGACATTCGATGGCCGTCACGTCGGAACGTTCGGGCCCGCGGCCTTCAGCCTCTACGCCACCAAGAACATGACGACGGGCGAGGGCGGCCTGATCACCACCGAGGACGACCAGCTCGCCGACTGGCTCAGGCTGTATCGGAACCAGGGGATGCGCGACCGCTACCGCCACGAGATCCTCGGCTATAACTTCCGGTTGACCGATATCGCCGCCGCCATCGGCCTGTGCCAGCTCGACAAGCTCGAGCGCAATACGGTCCGGCGCCAGGCGATCGCGGCACGATACGACGCCGCGTTCGCCGGCCTCCCGATCCAGACGCCCGTCACCCCGCCCGGGCGCACCCACGTCTTCCACCAGTACACGATCGGCGTCGAGACGGAACGGGACGGCATCGTCGCTGACCTTGCCGCGGCCGGCGTCGGCACCGGGATCTACTACCCCATCCCGGCCCATCGGCAGCCCTATGTCCTGGAGCGAGGGATCGTCGCGGACCTGCCGATCACGGATGACGCGGCCCGCCGGACCCTGTCGCTGCCGATCTTCCCCACGCTCACGCACGACGAACAGACCACGGTCATCGCGGCCGTCGAAGCCGCCGTCACGAGGCGCGCGCCGGCGGGTTCCCGATGAGGGCCGGGTGGTCGGCGGTCGGTGAACGTGAGGTGCGCGTCGGGCTGATCGGATTGGGTTCGATGGGGCGGAACCACCTGCGTGTGCTGGGCGACTCGCCCGGCCTGCGGCTGATCGCCGTCTCGGATCCGGATCCGAGCGCGCTGGCGGCAGCCGCGGCCGAGTCCGGCGGAACGGCGTTCGCGGACCCGCTGTCGATGCTGTCCACGGTCGGCCTCGACGCGGTCGTCATCGCTGCGCCGACGACGACCCACCTCCCGCTCACCCTCGCCGCCATCGACTGCGGGATCGCCGTCCTGGTCGAGAAGCCGCTGGCTGCGACGCCCGCCGAGGCCGACCGGATCGTCGCCGCGGCCTCGGTGACGGGAGCGCCGCCGGTCCAGGTCGGCCATATCGAACGGTTCAACCCCGCCGTCCTCGAGCTCGAGCGGCTCCTGCGCTCCGGCTGGCTATCGACGGTCTATGCCATCACCAGCCGGAGGGCCGGGCCATTCCCGGCGCGCATCCGCGATGTCGGGGTCACCTTCGACCTGGCCACGCATGACGTCGACATCCTGTGCGCGATCGCCGGTGAACGACCCGTTCGCGTATCGGCTGAAACGGCCAAACGGATCCACGCGGACCGCGAGGATCTCCTGTTCGGGCTGATGTCCTTTCCCTCCGGCACCGTGGCCATGCTCGACGTGGACTGGCTGACGCCCGCCAAGCGGCGCCAGCTTTCGGTCGTCGGGGAGGAGGGGATGTTCGAGCTCGATTACCTGACCCAGCGACTGACGTTCTCCCGGGCGACCGACACCACGAACCCGCGACTCATCGGCGGCTACGCCCCCACATTCGAGGCCGACCTCGTCGACCTGCCGGTCGCGACCGGCGAGCCGCTGGCCGCCGAGATCGCAGCGTTCGTGCGGGTCGTGCGCGACGGCGGCCACCCGCGCGTCGACGCCGAAGACGGCCGGTGGGCCGTGGTCATCGCCGACGCGCTGCTCACCGCCGCCACTGAGCGCCGATCGGTCGAGCTGGTTCCGGCGTGAGTCCGATCGTGCCGGGAGGCTTGGCTCCCTCGCTCCT
>DASYJV010000069.1:0-4880 GCA_035996105.1 Candidatus Limnocylindrales bacterium
CCCGTGGAGCACCGACCGCTCGTCATAGCGCTTGACCAGCCCCTCCACGACGACCAACGGGTCGCCGACGGTCACGGCGCGATCCGGGCGTACTGGCGCTCGAAGTCGGCGTCGGTCAGCTGGCCGATCTGGATCGACCGGACGATCCCGTTGCGGTCGACGAAGTAGGTCTGGGGGCGGGCGGCGACGCGATAGGCCGTCTTCAGCGCGTTGCCCGGATCGACGACCGTCGGCCAGGTCGACCGGTAGCTGGCCACGAAGTCGCGCGCGGGCTGGACCGGATCGTCCGTCAGCACGCCGACGACCGTGAAGCCATCGGCCGCGTGTTGCGCCAGCTTTGCGGCAAGGAGCGGGAACTCATCGCGGCACGGGACGCAGCTCGGGCCCCAGAAGTTGATGACGACCGGCTTGCCGTGCATGGTGGCCGGGTCGAGCGCGACGCCGTCCAGTGTCGAGCCGGCGATCGCCGGGGCTGGCGAGCCGACCGCGACCCGAGGGTCGGTCTGCCCCGAACCGGCTCGGACGAGCAGCAGGACCCCGACCGTCGTCAGACCGGCGATGAGCAGGGCGAGCAGGATCGGACGGCGCGGCATCGGTCTGTGACGGGCTACTGGAGCGTCGCCGTCCCTGTCATGTTCTGGTGGACGATGCAGATGAACGTATAGCTGCCGGCCGGCAGGGCGGGGACCTGATAGGTCTTCGTCGCGACGCCGTTGAAGACCTCGCCTTTCCACACGGTCGCCCCCGACCCGTCGTTGAACGCAACGTCGTGGGGGGTCCCGGCGTCCTGGTTGACGAACTCGATGGTGAATGGCTTGCCTGCGGGCGCGCTGATCGTCTTCTCGAGGAAAGCGATGCCCTGTGCGGTGACCGTCACGTCGGCGCTGCCGACAGCTGGCCCGCCCGCGCCTGGTGCGCCGGATGCCGCCCCGCTCGCCGCAGGCCCGCCCGACGCGGGAGCCGCCGAGCCGGGAGCGCCAGACCGCGGGGCTCCGGACGGCGTCGCGCCCGCGGTCCCGCCGTTGGCCGCTCCGGACCCGAACAACCCGGACTGCAGGACGACGGCCGCCACGAGCAGCACGATGAGGCCACTGAGCAGGCGAGACGGCGCCTTCGGTGGCGCCCCATTCTCGAGGTGACCGGTCGCGTCCGCATCGACCGTCCGGCGGTATTCCTGGACGGCGTCGACCAGCCAGCCGATCAGGGTCGAGACCAGCGCGATGACGCCGACCGCCAGCACCAGCCCCCCGAACACGAGGCCCAGGAAGAGCAGGAACATCCCGAGCGACGCCAGGAACGGCCGCCACGACGGACCTGGCATGTGGACGCCGGGCGGTGGTCCCGTCGGGACGACTGCCGGGATCTCCGGTCTGGTCGGTCCGATGTCGCGGTCGTACAGGCGCAGCCCCTCGGCCAGCCAGTAGAGCAGCGTCAGGACGAGAGCGATCGCGCCCAGGATCAGGGTCGGGCCACCGAACACCAGTCCGAGGAATAGCAGGAACAGCCCGACCGACGCGAAGACCGGTGCGAACGACGGCCCGGGCATGTGGATCCCGGCGGGCGTCCTGGGCTGTGGCCGCATGACATCGCGACGCAGCTTCGGCGCGCGCGCCAGCATCGCGAACGTCCGAAGCAGGACGAGGACGACGAGGATGACCATGACGACCGGCAGCAGGCCGATGATCCGGCCCCAGTCGGGGGTGACCAGCTGCGCGGTCAGGTCAAGGAAGCTGGTCCAGAGACGTTCGAGCATCGATCGTCAGGTCAGGAGGCGTGGCCGGAGGTCGTCCGGATCACTCGTCCGACGACCCAGCCACCAGCACGTAGGCCATGATCGCCATCGCGACACCAAGGAAGAGCAGCATCGTCGTCCCGGCCGCGACCAGGTTGTAGGGGATCGTCAGACCCTCGATCGTGGGGACGATCCAGTAGCCGACCGCGATGATCACGAACAGGATCCCGACGAGGGCTGCGTTGCGTGGATGGCGGAGTGGATGCATGGCGTCGGCTCCCAGGTGCCTAGGCGGCGTGGGTCGTTCCGGGCAGAAGATAGAGCAGCGAGAACAGCAGGATCCAGACGACGTCGACGAAGTGCCAGTAGAGCGAGGCGGCCTCGACCGCGTCGTGATGGCGCGAGCTGAACTGCCCGGCCATCCCACGGTAGAGCACGACGCTGAGCATGATCACGCCACCGAAGACGTGGGCGCCGTGGAAGCCCGTCAGCGTGTAGTAGGTCGTCCCGTAGGTCCCCGACGAGAGGGTCAGGCCCTCGGCGCCGAGCGCGGTGTAGTCGATGACCTGCATCGTCAGGAAGATGAGACCGAGGACCACGGTCACCGTCATCGCCCGCAGGAATGCGGTCCGATCGTCCCGGCGGATGCCGTGGACCGCCAGCTGGCAGGTGAACGAGCTCAGGATCAGCAGGATCGTGGCCGGCCCGACGAAAGGCAGGATCGCGAGCGCGAACGGCGCCTGGGTCTCGGGATTGACCGGCGGCCACTGGGGCGCGTTCGCGCGCAGGCTGAAGTAGGCCGCGAACAGGCCACCGAAGAACATCACCTCGGAGGTGATGAACAGCAGCATCCCGAGCACGACGTTGCTGATGCCGCCATGCGCGTCGTGCGGCATGGCTGCGAGGGGGCTGTGCTCGCCCGGCAGCGCGTGGTGGGTATCGGTCGTCAGGGCCATCGTCGCTGCTCGCTCAGTGCTCGGCCGTCCGGCCGTGCCGGAGGTCGAAGAGCGGCCGTTCGGACCGGATCTCGGGGAGTCGGTCGAAGTTGTAGGGCGGGGGCGGCGAGGTGGTCGCCCACTCGAGCGTGTTGCCCTCCCACGGATCGTCGCCCGCCAACAGCCCGCTCCGAAGCGAGATGAAGACGTTCCACAGGAGGGTGGCCATGCCCAGCGCGATGGTGAAGCCGCCGATCGTCGCCAGCAGGTTGAGGTCGTTCCAGCCGGCGGTCGATGCGTAGTCCGCGATCCGTCGCGGCATCCCCGCCAGCCCGAGCTCGTGCATCGGGAAGAAGGTCAGGTTGAAGCCCACGAACATGAGCACGAAGTGCACCTTGCCGACGGTCTCGTTGAGCATCCGACCGGTCATCTTGGGGAACCAGTAGTAGAGCCCCGCCATGACCCCGAAGACCGATCCGCCGAACAGGACGTAATGCAGGTGCGCCACGACCCAGTAGGTGTCGTGCAGGGCGAAGTCGACCGGCACCGAGGCACTGAAGGCGCCGTTGATCCCGCCGATGAGGAACATCGACAGGAACCCGAGCGCGAACAGGAGCGGCGTCTTGAGCATGAGCTGGCCGCGCCACAGCGTGAACACCCAGTTGAACATCTTGACCCCGGTCGGGACCGCGATGAGGAAGGTCATGATGCTGAAGAACGGCAGGTAGACCGCGCCCGTCGTGAACATGTGGTGGGCCCAGACCGAGAAGCCCAGGGCGCCGATCGCCGCCGTCGCGAAGATGAACGCCTTGTACCCGAACAGCGGCTTGCGGCTGAACACCGGCAGGATCTCGCTGATCATCCCCATCGCCGGCAGAACCATGACGTAGACCGCCGGATGCGAGTAGAACCAGAAGATGTTCTGGTACAGGATCGCGTCACCGCCCACCCGCGGATCGAAGAACGACCCGCCGTAGTTGCGATCGATGAACAGCATGATCAGGGCGCTCGTCACGACCGGCGTCGCCATCAGGGTGAGGACCGCGGTGACCAGGACCGTCCACACCAGGATCGGCATCCGGAAGAGGGTCATCCCGGGCGCGCGCATCTTGAAGATCGTGACCAGGAAGTTGATGGCGCCCAGGATCGAGCTGGTGCCGATCAGGACGATGGCCACGATCCACAGATCCTGACCCGTCCCGGGCGAGGCCAGCGGGTGATCCTCGGTCAGGGGCGCGTAACTCGTCCACCCGGCGGCCGCCGTCCCACCCGTCACGAAGCCCAGCAACAGCAGGATCCCGGCCAGGGGCAGCATCCAGAGCGAGAGGGCATTGATCCGCGGGAAGGCCATGTCCGGCGCACCGATCTGGAGCGGAACGACGTAGTTCGCGAAGCCCGCCAGGATCGGGATGATGAACAGGAAGATCATGAACGTCGCGTGCATCGTGAACAGTTCGTTGTACGTCGAATCGTTGAAGAACTGGAGACCCGGACGGGCGAGCTCGGCCCGGACCCCGAGCGCCAGCAGACCGCCGATGAAGAAGAACAGGAATGAGTTGATCAGGTACAGGATCCCGATCTTCTTGTGGTCGGTGGTCGTCAGCCACTCGTAGAGCGCGCTACGGGAGGTCGAGGCGGCCGGGTGAAGCGCGGTGGTCGCCATGCGGGCTCCTTACTGGACCGTCAGCGTGCCGGTCATCGTCGGATGCACGATACAGATATAGGCGTAGTTCCCGGCCGGCAGGGCCGGGACGTCGTAGACCTTCTCGGCGACGCCGTTGAAGACGGCGCCCTTGAACATCTCCTGGCCCGTCGGTGAGTCCTTGTAGATGGCGACGTCGTGGGGCGTGCCCGGATCCTGGTTCTTGAAATCGATGTGGAACGGCGTGTTGGCCGGGGCGGCCAAGGTGGCTTCGAGGAACTTGACCCCCTGGGCGGTGACGTTCAGTGTCGGTCCTGCGGCAGGCCCGCCGCTCGCGGTCACCCCGCTCCCGGCCGGCGAGGGCGAGGCAGCCGCCGCGGCGGCCTTGGTGGCCAGCCAGCCGTCGAATTCACCCGGCGAGAGTGCCTTGACCTCGAACAGCATGATGCTGTGGCCGGTCCCGCACAGCTCGGCGCACTGGCCGCGGAAAGTCTGGCCCACATCGGCGTCATTGACCTTGAAGTCGAACTGGTTCGTTCGACCCGGGACGACGTCGCGCTTGAACAGGAAC
>DASYJV010000070.1:0-5042 GCA_035996105.1 Candidatus Limnocylindrales bacterium
AGTCGACCTCACCGGTGGTGGGCGGTACCCGGTCCTGGGCGCCTCGCACCACCTGGAAGGGGCGACCGCGCGGCACGACCGGGTCGCCTGGGCGTTTGCCGCCGGGGCGTCGCAGCGCGGCGTCCACGTCATCGAGCACACGCCGGTGACCGGGTTGCTCCGCGAGGGCGATCGCGTCGTGGGCGTCCAGACGCCGCGCGGGCCGATCAGCGCGGGGGTCGTCCTCTCGGCGGTCGGTGGACGGGTGACGCGGATGGCGGCCTACGCCGGCGTCCGCCTCCCGGTCCGGACCCATCCCCTCCACGCCTTCGTCACCAACGACTATGCCCAGGGCTTCGGGCCGATCCTCGCGAGCACGGAGCTGGCCTGCTATGTCTCGCAGACCGAGCGCGGCCAGATGTTGATCGGCGCGGAGTTCGATTCGCAGCCGTCGTACTCGCGGCAGTCGTCGTTCGCGGCGCTACGTAGCTATTCGTACAAGATCACGCGGCTCCTGCCGTTCCTGCGCGAGCTGCGGATCCTGCGGACATGGGCCGGCATCTGCGATATCTCGGCGGACTTCTCGCCGATCATGAGCGCGACCGGTGTCGAGGGCTTCTACGTCACGACAGGCTGGGGGACGTGGGGCTTCAAGGCGATCCCGGCCGGCGGCGAGGGGATGGCCGAGCTGATCGCCACGGGCAGGCCATCCCCGTTGATCGCCCCGTTCACCCTCGACCGCTTCCGGCGCGACCATGTCCTGGCCGACCAGGGATCGGCGGGGACACGCTGATGCTGTGGCTCGACTGCCCGCGCTGCGGGCGACGTCCGCTCGAGGAGTTCACCTTCGGTGGCGAGCGGCGATCGACGCCCGACTGGCTGACCGACCCCGACGACCGCGACTTCGACGAGGTCTGGATCTTCGAGAACCCCGATGGCGAAACGACCGAGCGCTGGTTCCATTCGGGCGGCTGCCGTCGCTGGCTGACGGTCCGGCGCGACACGGAGACCGACACGGTGCTCGAGGTGGTCGCGTGACGCGGCTGTCGGATCGGTCCATCGAGATGCACCTGCGCAACCGTGTCCTGTTCGGGGTGGGCGCGATCGAGCGTCTCCCCGAGGAGGTCGCCACGGCCGGCGGCTCGCGTGTCTTCGTGGTGACCGATCCGGGCGTCCATCGCTCGGGCGTCGTCGACCGCGTCCTCGGCGTGCTTGCCGCGGCCGGCCTCGAGACCGGCGTCTTCGCCGAGGTCGAGCCAAACCCGGGTGCCTCGGCGGTGGAGCGCGGCGCGGCGGCGCTCCGGCGCTTCGGTCTCGAAGGGACGATCGTCGTCCCGATCGGCGGTGGGTCGGCGATGGACACGGCGAAGGCGCTCGACCTGCGGGCCAGCAACGACCGTCCGGTCTGGGAGCTCGAGTACGACGATCCGGATCTGGTCCCGGGCCGGCCCCTGGTCGCGGTCCCGACGACCGCCGGCACCGGCGCCGAGACCAACAGCTTCGGGGTCATCACCGACGAGGACGTAGGCCGGAAGCGGTACGTCGGCCACCCGTCACTCCTGCCGGTGGCGACGATCCTCGACCCCGTCCTGACCGTCGGGCTGCCGGCGGCGGCGACCGCCGCGACCGGCATCGACGCGCTGACCCACTCGCTCGAATCCCTCCTGTCCGCCAATCCGAACCCGTTCGCCGAGGCGATGGCGCTCGGCGTCGTCCGGACCATCGCCCGCTGGCTCCGGCCGGCCGTCGCGGACGGCGCGGACCTCGAGGCACGGTCGCAGATGCTGATGGCTTCGCATCTCGCCGGCGTCGGTCAGGCGAGCGGCACCGGGGTGGGCCTCGTGCATGCCCTCGGTCATTCGATCGGGACGCGCGGGCGGCTGGCCCACGGGACCGCGCTGGCCGTCGTCCTGCCCGAGGTCCTCACCTTCTACCGAGGGACCCGCGATCGCGAGCTGGCCCTGGTCGGCATCGCGTTCGGGGTCGCATCGAGCGCCGAGGTGGATTCCGGGGCCGCCGCGGTCGCCATCGGCGCCCTCGACAAGCTGCTCCGCGACCTCGACCAACGACCGACGCTGCGAACGCTCGGGCTCCACGGCGACGCGATCGGGGTCATCGCCGCGGACGCGCTCGACGATCCGGCGATCCGCAACGCTCCGCGCCTGCCGACCCTCGCCGAGGCGACCGCGATCCTCGTCTCCGTGGCGGGGTAGGCCGCCGCCGGGGACCGGCTGGTGACGCGGTCAGCCGCGATCGACCAGCGGCTTGACCTCGCCGATGAACCGCTCGAGCGTCTCGACGTCGTACGGCGCTGGCTGCTCCGAGATGACGGTCCGGAAGCCGAGCTCGACGTAGGGCCGGAGACGGTCGGCGAGCTGCTCCGCGGTGCCGTTCCAGAAGGTGTCGTCGTCCTCGACATCGGCCAGCGGGGTCCGGTTGTGCTCCATCGCGGCCTTCCAGACCTTGACGGCCTCCGCCTCGGTGTCGCGGATGGTGACCTTCACGCCGAGCGTGAATTCGATCTCGCCGATATCCCGACCGACCGCGTCGCAGTGGCCCTTGAGGACGTCGATCTTGTGCCGCATCACGTCGAGCGGGCCCATCGCGTTCCACATGTCCGCGTAGCGGGCGACCGTCCGCAGCGTCTTCTTCTCGCCGCTCCCGCCGATCAGGATCGGGAGCCGCTTCTGGACCGGCGGCGGGCTGTGGCGCAGGTCATCGAAGGCGTAGTGACCGTCCGGCTCGGAGGTGACCGACTCGCCATCGAGCACACGGCGGATCGCGCTGACCGATTCATCGAGCCAGTCGAGGCGTTGACCGAACCCGCTCCCGAACTCGATACCGTGGGCCTGGTGCTCCAGCTCGTTCCAGGCGCCGCCGATGCCCAGGATCGCGCGGCCGTCGCTGACGTGGTCCAGCGTCGCGACGGTCTTCGCGACGAGCCCCGGGTTGCGGAAGGTGTTGGCGCCGACGAGCAGACCGAGCCTGGCCTGCTCGGTCTCGCGTGCCCACGCGTTGAGCAGGGACCAGCCCTCGAAGATCCGCTGGTACGGGTCGCCGAAGATCCCGTACAGGTGATCCCAGGTCCAGAGGTGGGCATAGCCGAGACGATCGACCCGTCTTGCCGCGTCGAGCATCTCCGACCAGGAGGCGGCCTGGCTCCAGAGCAGGATCCCCAGCTTGACGTCGGTCATGGACGGGCCTCCGATCGGATGTCGTGGAGACCCGAGTGTAGAGCCACGGCGGGGCGGCGGAGCTACGGGAGCGTGGCGATCGCCCTCGATGATCTCGCGGTCATCCTTGGCCGAGGACCGCGTAGAGCCGCCATCGGTCAGGGACGCAGGCCGACGCTCGCGAGCTCGGCGCGTGCGAGCCGGTCGTGGCGGCCGTTGGCCCAGTCGCCGAGCGGATCGTCCGAATACTCGAGCAGCGTTGCGTACTCCAGACGGGTGACGGCCCGCAGCGCCAGGACCCGCTCGGTCTGGGCGTCCGAGCCGTCGGGGGTAAGGCGGATGGCGCGGTGCGCGGAGCGCAGGCGGTGCAGCCGGTCCCAGCGCCACGGCAGGTAGCGGACCAGCCATGGCTGGAGCGTCACGAGAGCGAGCAGGAGCGCGAGCACTGCGGCGATGACGAAGATGAACTGCTCGAGCTCGGTGCCGAAGGACGAGATGGGCGTACCGGCGCTGGCGAACGCGTTTCGGGCGATATCGCGAGCCTGCGACCCGACGAGCGGCAGCCCCGACAGGGATTCGCCGAGGTCGCGCCCGCTCTGGACCATGGTGTTCCCGCCATCACGGACGCTCCGACCCGCCTGCGCGAAGCTCGAGAGGAACTGGAAGAGCTGCCACACGATGCTCCCCCAGAAGACGATCCAGATGAGGGTCGCGACGTCGGCGACCAGCTCCCTGGATCGTGCGCCGGGCAACTCGCTCCAGAGCTTGATCATCGTCGGCCTCCCAGCGTTCGTTCGGTGACCGGGCGGCGATCAGGCGAACTCCAGCTCGCGATCGATCGCCCGCATGATGAACCGCGCGGCCTCGGCGCTCTTGCCACCGAGCTTCTGGTCGTCGTCCTGTTCGAGCGCGCGCCGGAGGTCCTCGAGGTAGGTCGTGAGCGCCGTCGTGGTGACCAGCTCGCCGGCCTCGAAGGCATCGTCGAGGCGGGCCAGGACGGCCCGCGCGGTGTCGACGCTATGGCCCTTGGCCGCGATCAGCTCGCGGATCTCGATCCTCGCGGCACCCGCCGCCGCTCCGGCCGTCGTCACCGCAGCGGTCCACCGACCGGTGCGGCTGGCGTGGTCGCCGTGAGTCCGTCGGTCGCGTCCGTCGCGTCGGTCGAGTCGGTCCGGTCGGTCCGTCCGGTCGCATCCGTACCCGTCGCCGCGGCGATCGCGTCGCGCCTCGCCCGCCAGTCGGACTCGAGGACGCTCATCGCCATCTCGTCCCACCAGCGTCCATCGCGCCAGATCGATTCGCGCGACCGCCCCTCGACGATGAAACCACAGGCCCGGTAGGCGCGGATGGCGCGCTCGTTGAACTCGAAGACATAGAGCGCGATGCGATGGAGCCCGAGTGTCCCGAAGGCGTGGTCCAGCATCAGCTGCGTCGCCTCGGTCCCGTAGCCCCGGCCCCACGCGTCGGACTCGCCGATGGTGATGTGGTAGAGCGCCGACCCGTTCTCGCCGTCGAGCTGGCTGAAGGCGCAGGTCCCCACCAGTCGATCGGTCGTCTTCTCGTGGACCGCCATCGCAAGCGCGTCCGGGCCGACCACGCGGGCAGCGAAGAATCGCTCGATCTCCTCGGGTCGCATCGGCGTCGCCTGGTAGCGCGCCAGCCGGGCGATCTCGGGGTTCGCGTACCAGCGCTGGAAGGCCGCCACGTTCTCGGGTCGATGGCGGCGCAGGACGACCCGGGACCCCGTCAGCACCTCCGGGAACCACGTCCGCTGCGCCATCCCGGCACGGTATACCATCGACCGATGCGTCGCTGGAGCGAGCTGGCCGAGCGCCTCGCGGCGACCACCCGGACGTCCGAGAAGACGGCCCTCCTCGCCGAATATCTGCG
>DASYJV010000071.1:0-1886 GCA_035996105.1 Candidatus Limnocylindrales bacterium
ATTGACCAGGTTGACCCGCTCCGTCGTGGTGGTCTCGAGCAGGCCACGCAGGACCGCAGCCGTCAGCGGCGACCCATCGTATTCGGCCAGGTCCCCCGCGATCTCGAGCGTCAGGGTCCGCACGCCGCCGCGCGAGAACTGGGCGAAGAACCGGCCGAGGATCTCGGCCAGCGGCAGGTACGGAGCGAGCGCCCGGGCCGTCTCGGGCGTCAGGAGCGGTGCGTTGACGGCATACCGGGCACTCCGGCCGGCCAGGACGTCGAGGACCTGGACCGCGACCTCTTCCGAGACCAGCACCTGGGCCTCGGCGGTCGAGGCGCCGAGATGCGGCGTGAGGAGCGCGTTGGGAGCGTCGAGCAGGGGCGAGCCGGTCGGCGGCTCGTGCTCGAAGACGTCGATCCCGGCGCCGGCCAGATGGCCCGAGCGGAGGGCGTCGGCCACCGCCGCCTCGTCGACGACCCCGCCGCGCGCCACGTTGAGGACGATGGAGCCCGGCTTGAGCTTGGCGATCGCGGCTCGCCCGATGAGCCCGCGCGTGGCCCGCGTCAGCGGGACATGGACCGTCACGACATCCGCTCGCGCGAGCATCGCGTCGAACTCCACCAGTTCCACGCCGTGGTTGGCCGCGCCTTCGGTCGTGATATACGGGTCGACGCCCAGGACGGTCATCTCCATCGCCCGGGCGCGGACGGCGATGGCCTGGCCGATCTTGCCGAGCCCGACGATGCCGAGCGTCCGGCCGCGGAGCTCGAGACCGGTGAACTCCGAGCGCTTCCACTCGCCGCGACGGATCGACGCGTCAGCCGGGGCGATCCGGCGAGCGACGGCATATAGCAACGCGAGCGTGTGCTCGGCGGCCGCGATGGTATTTCCGGTCGGGGCGTTGACCACGACGATGCCGGCGCGCGTCGCCGCATCGAGGTCGACGTTGTCCACCCCGACCCCGGCCCGACCGATGACGGCCAGCCGCGTCCCCGCGGCGATGAGCTCGGCGTCGACCTGGACCTGGCTTCGGACGACGAGCGCGTCGTAGCCCGCGATGATCGAGCACAGTTCATCGCGGGAGAGGCCCGATCGCTCATCCACCTCGTGCTGGGCTCGCAGGAGCTCGATGCCCTCGTTCGCGACCGTCTCGGCGACGAGGACCCTCACGCACCCGCCCCGGCCGTGCTCGGCGTGACGATGCCGAGCGCCTCAAGCGCCGCCGCCTGCGCAGCCCCGACGGCGGCACCCGGGCGGACCGCGCGTCCGGCACCGATCGAGACGATCTCCAGGGCGCTCAGTGCGCCGAGGATCTCCTCGAGCGTCACCGATCCGAGGTGGCCGAGCCGGAAGATCCGGCCGGTGAGCTTGCCCTGGCCGCCGGCGAGGACGACGCCGTGGCGCTTGAGCTCGGCATTGAACGACTTCCAGTCGAGGTCATCCGGGATGACGGCGGCGGTGACGGTCTTCGAGGCATGCCGCGGGTCCGCGAACAACTCGAAGCCGAGCGCGGTCAACCCGGCCCGGGCGGCCGCTGCACAGGCCTCGTGGCGGGCGAAGACGTGGTCCGCGCCTTCTTCGGTCATCAGTCGGAGCCCTTCGTCGACCTGATAGACGACGGCGATCGCCGGGGTGAACGGCGTCTGACCCGCAGCGTGACTCTCGCGGTGTGCGAGCAGGTCCAGGTAGACGCGCGGCATGGTCGCGCTCTCCATCGCGGCCCAGGCACGCTCCGATGCGGCGATCATGGCCAGCCCTGGGGCAGCCATCCAGGCCTTCTGCGATCCGGTGACCACCACGTCCACGCCCCAGGCGTCCATCTGGAACGGGACGGCGCCAAGCCCCGACACGCTGTCGACGAGGATGAGCGTCTCGGGGCCGGCGGCCCGGACCGCAGCGGCCAG
>DASYJV010000072.1:0-3003 GCA_035996105.1 Candidatus Limnocylindrales bacterium
CTCGATGATCTTCGTGTAGCCGGTGCAGCGACACAGGTTGCCCGCGATCGCCTCGCGGATCGCATCGTCGTCGGCGCCGCCACCGGCATCAAGATAGGCCCGCGCAGCCATCAGCATCCCCGGCGTGCAGATCCCGCACTGCGCCCCGCCCGCCTCGAGGAAGGCGGTCTGGAGCGGGTCGAGCCGGCCTTCGCCGAGACCTTGGCCCTCCACCGTCGAGACGGCCGAGCCGTCGACCTGACAGATCGGCACGAGACACGAATCGACCGGCGCGCCATCGAGCAGGACCGTGCACGCGCCGCATTCGCCTTCGCCGCAGCCCTCCTTCGTGCCGGTCAGCCCGAGCTCTTCCCGGAGGACATCGAGCAGGCGCCGCATCCCGGGCACGTCGACGACCACCGGGGTCGAATTGACGGTGAACTCGAAGGCGCTCATCGCGGGCTCGCCGGCTCGGATGCGCCCGGCGGGAGCGGCGCCACCGCCGCCACACCGGTCATCGCCGCGATGATCCGCTCCGGGCTGGCCGGCAGGTCCTTGATCCAGACGCCGGTCGCATCCGCGATCGCCGCGACGACGGCCGGGGCGCCGACGTCCATGGGCAGCTCCCCGACCCCCTTGGCGCCATGCGGCACGGCCTCGAACGGGGCTTCGACGAGGATGCTGTGGATCCGCGGCGCGTCGAGCGAGGTCGGGATGATGTAGGTCGCGAGCCGGTCGTTGAGATAGCGCCCGTCACGCAGCTTGATCTCCTCGACGGTGGCATAGCCGATCGCCTGTAGCGTCCCGCCCTCGACCTGTCCCTCGGCCAGCACCGGGTGGATGACCCGCCCGATGTCATCGGCGGCGACCACGTCGCGGACGTGCACCTCGCCGGTGTCGAGATCGACGTCCACGGTGGCCACGCAGGCGGCCCAGCCGAACGCGGGGTACGCGTCGCCACGGTACGTATCGTCGTCAAAGCCGACCCCCGGGTACGGCTCGAAGCGCTGGTCGATCCGAAGCGCGCCGTGCGACCGCGCGTAGTCCCGATGGGTCGTGGCAAAGGCGCCGTCGGTGGCGGCCTCGACCTGGGCACGGAGCCGCTGCGCCGCCTTGATGAGCAGGCCACCGACGACCATCGCGGTGCGGGACGCCACGGTCGGCCCCGAATCGGGGACGAAGGCCGTGTCCTGCAGCGCGATCTCGACCGCCTCGTCGGCGACGCCCAGTGCCTCGGCGACGAGCTGCGGGAGGATCGTCCTGGTGCCCTGACCCATCTCGGTCGAGGCGGTCAGGATGCTGATCCGACCGTCGGCGGTCAGCTCGAGCGATGCGACGGAGGCGAGCTTGACCTCGCCCGAGCCGGTGAAGCCCGCGCCGTGCCAGGCCAGGGCGAGGCCGATGCCGCTGGCCGTCCGCTCGCGCCCGGTTCGCAGCGGCGAGCCCGGGATCGTCCCCGATCCGTCGCCTGCCGCGCGCGAAGCGGCGTTGCGGGTGCGCAGCCGCTCGAACTCGGCCGCCTCCACGGCCCGCTCGAGGACCTCCTCGCCGGCCACGCTGCCGCGCAGGACCTGGCCGGTCGGTGTCGTGTCACCGAGCTGATAGACGTTCCGTCGCCGGATGTCGAGCGGGCTGATCGCGAGCGCCTCGGCGATCCGGTTCAGGTGCGTCTCGGTCGCGAACTGGACCTGCGGCGCCCCGAACCCGCGGAACGCCCCGTTTGGCGGCGTGTTGGTCCGCGCCGCGCGAGCCCGGATCCGGACGTTCGGGCAGCGATACGGCCCGCCGGCATGGATCGCGCCGCGCGAGAGGACGACCGGCGTGAGCGTGCAGTACGCCCCACCGTCCATCACGACCTCGATGTCCTGGGCGATGAGCCGGCCATCGCGCATCACGCCGGTCCGATGCCGGACGATCGCGGGGTGGCGCTTGGTCGTCGCGGTCAGGTCCTCGTGACGGTCGTAGATCATCCGCACTGTTCGGCCGGCCTTGCCGGCCAGGAGTGCCGCGTGGAGCGCGATGACGGACGGGAACTCCTCCTTGCCGCCAAACCCGCCACCGGTCTCCGCCTGCACGACCCGAGCCTGCCGATCGTCGATGCCGAGACCGCGCTTGAGCGCCGTATGGACGTAATACGGGCATTGGAGCGAGCCGTGGACGGTCACCCCGCCGTCGGCGCTCGGGACCGCGATCATCGCGTTGTTCTCGATATACAGCTGCTCCTGGTGTCCGACCCGGTACTCGCCTTCAAGGATGAGATCGGCCGCGGCGAACGCCGCATCGGGATCGCCCGACACGAGCTCGTAGGCCGCGAACAGGTGGTCCGAGACCAGCGGATCGAAGACCGGCGGCAGGGGCTCGGTGCGGATCCGCACGGCGTGCCGGGCGGCTCGCAGGGTGGCCCGGTCCGGGGCGGCCAGCAGCGCCAGCGGCTCGGCATGGTGCTGGATCTCGCCCCCGAGCGGGACGAGGATCGGCTGGTCGGCCTTGATCGAGCTCACGACGTTGTCGCCGGGGATGTCCGCCGCGGTCACCACCACGAGCGACGACCAGTCGAACGCGGGATCGAGGTCGATCCCGACGAGCCGGGCGTGCGCGTCCGTCGAGCGGATCGTCGCTCCGAACCAGGCCCCGGGGAAGACGAGATCGTCGGTGTACCTGGCGGCACCGGTCAGCTTGGCCGGACCCTCCCGGCGGAGCGGCGCCGCTCCCGCGGCACGGCCCGGCGAGATCACCCCCGGCTCGATGACGACGGCGCCGGCTGGGTCGGTCCGGGCCGTCAGGTCGGGCACGCGCCATCCTCCATGCCGTTCGACTGTAGCACCGGGCATGCCGGGCTCGTCGGAACCCGGGACCATCGGGTCATGGCCGCAGGACCACCCGATTGGGGAGACTGGCCGATATGAACGTGAACCAGAACGTCCTGACGCTGCTCGCCATCCTGGTCGCGGCGAACGCGCTGCTGATCGCCGTGGTCGTCGTGCGTTCGATGTTCCGCCGGCGGCACCCCGTCGTCGCCGGGCC
>DASYJV010000073.1:0-4049 GCA_035996105.1 Candidatus Limnocylindrales bacterium
GCACGGCGTCCGAGATGGGCGACCGCCAAGTCGTCGCACTCCGTTGAGGCCCCGCAGACCCATGAGCAACTACCATCGCCCCATGCTCGTCGTTCGGATCTCCATGGTCGCCGCACTGACGCTGGTCGTCGGCGCCTGCTCGTCCGCCTCGTCCGCCAGCAACAGGCCCTCGCTGGCGCCATCGAGCGAGCAGCCCTCCCAGCTGCCCGGCTCGAACGGCTCGGCCGCCCCAGGCCCGATCAACCTGCCGGCGTCGATCGTCGGCCCAGTCCTCGCCGAGATCGCCCGCGTCGCTGGGGTCCCGGTCGATCAGGTCATCGTGCGATCGGCGCAGTCGGTGACATTCCCCGACGGCGGCCTCGGCTGCCCTGTCCCAGGCATGGTCTACACCCAGGTCCTGGTCGACGGGTTCAAGCTCGTCGCCGAGGCGGGCGGCAAGACCTACGACTACCGCGGCACCGGACCGGACAGCTTCCGTCCGTGCCAGAACCCTGCTAGCTGAGGGCGCTGGGCCTGGGGCTTGCCGTAGGGCCTTCCTGATGCGGGCTGGAGCCGGCGGCCAGTCGTCACCGCGACCCGGCTCTGGTCCTCGGGTCGGGCCGCCATGACCGGCATCGGTCGCTTGGTGGGGCGCGGCTCCAGGCGCCGATCCCGGCGAGCCAGCGCGATCAACGCGCCGAGACAGACCGCCCCGAGCAGATAGCCGCCGGCCACGTCGCTCCACCGATGGTCGCCCGTGTGGACGCGGCTGGGACCGATCAGCCCGACCAGGCCGAGACCGAGGATGCCGGCCGGGACCGCGGCCGGTGACCGTCGACGATGAAGGATCCAGCTGGCAAAGCCGAAGGTCACGACGTAGGCCGAGACGTGCGAGCTCGGGAAACTCGGATCCTGGGACATCCCGCCGACCGGGTTGAACCGTCCGGGAAATGGGCGCGGCCTGTTCACGATGCGCTTGACCAGGTCATCGAACGGGGTGATGGCCCACGCGGCCAGCTGCCACAGCCCGGCTCGTGGACCGACGATGATGCCGACGAAGGCCGCGACCACGCCCGGCAGGAAATGGCCCTGCGGCGACTCCCCAGGCCACGCCGCGGCACGCAGGAGCGCGTCGGCCGGCTTCACGGCCGGTCCCGGATCGCGGCTCGGTTTGATCGGTTCGCCATGGCTCACACCTCCATGGCGAGATTGCGACGGCCGGCCCGGCCCACGCGATTCCGATCGACCGGCGACGCTTGCAGCCCCGTTGCGCGTTGGTCGGTGAGCGGCGCAGCCTACTGAGCGCGGCCCGTGAGGTAGTAGGTCGCCATCGGGCCCTTGCCCTTGACGTCGATCGTGCCGCGTGGCCGGAAGGCGAACTCGTCGGCGAGACGCTCGTACATCTGGGCGGAGACCTGGATCTGGCCGGCCTGGCCAAGCGATTCCATCCGGCTGGCCGTGTTCACCGCGTCGCCCCAGACGTCGTAGATGAATTTCTTCAGGCCGATCACACCCGCGACCGTCGGCCCGAGGTGGACACCGATCCGGACCTCCAGCGGTCTGCCGGTCCTCGCCCGGTAGCCCCTGACCTCATCGAGGATCCCGAGGGCGAGATCGGCCATCCGGGCGACGTGGCTGGTGCCGCCCTCATCGGGCGTCAGACCGCCGACGACCATGTACGCATCGCCGATGGTCTTGATCTTCTCGAGCCCGTAGCGCTCGACGAGCTGGTCGAACAGCGAAAAGACATCGTTGAGGAGCACGACGAGCTCGCTCGGCGACAGCTGGCTTGAGAGCTCGGTGAAACCGACGCAATCGACGAAGAGCACCGTCATCTCGTCGAATCGGTCGGCGATGACGACTTCGCCGCGGCGCAGGCGCTCGGCGATCGACGGCGGCAGGATGTTGAGCAGCAACCGTTCGTTGTCCCGATAGGCGGCGGCGATCTCGCGCGCGGCGGTCACCTCGGTCCCGTACAGGTTGATCGACTCGAACTCGTACAGCGAGACGACCAGGATCTCGAAGATCCGACCATCGATGGTCGCTTCGAGCGTGTCCGATCCCTCCGAGCCCAGGGCCGCTTGCACCTGCTCGAAGAAGGCGGAAGGCAGCGGCTGGCCGACATCGACGCCAAGCGCTCGGCGGATCGGTTCGCTCGCCGGGTTGGCGTAGGTGAGGACGCCTTGCCGGGAGACGCGCAGGACCGGGTTCGGGTTGCGATCCGGGAAGCGGTCGACAGCCTTGAGTGCGGTCACATCGGTCCCGTAGAGGTTGATGAACTCGAATTCGGCGACCGGGACCGGCGTGATCTCGAACCAGCGACCCTCGCCCCGAAGCTCGAACGGCTCCTGCCCCCGCTCGGCCAGCCAATCGTGGCGGCGCTCGGCGATCTCCATCGGGAACGGGTCGCCGATCTCGATCTCGAGGGCGCGGATGATGGGCCGGCTGGCCTCGTTCGCGTAGATCAGCCGACCGTCGTAGGACATCCGCATCACCGGATTGGGGTTGCGCGCAGGAAAGCGCTCGACCACCTTCTCGGCCGTGACATCGGTGCCATAGAGGTTGACGAGGTCGAGCTCGGGGACCTCGATGGCCAGCCACGAGAAGGTCCGGATGCCGGCCGTGGCCTCGATCGCGCGGGGCGGCGACTCCGCCGCCGCCGCCAGCAGACCCGCAACGAGATCGGCGGGCAGCTCACCACCGACCTCGGTGCCCAGCGCCGCCCGCAACGGCGCGCTCGCGTCGTTCGCGTAGACCACGCGCCCGGCGCGCGTCATCCGCAGCACCGGGTTCGGGTTCTGGCCAGGCACCCGGCCCAGCGATTCGAGCGCCCGGTCGCGGATCTCATGCTCATCCGGCATCGCGCGAGAAGCGTACCGGGTCGTCGCCCACCCGGGCGCACTCCCGGTAGGCTTACCCCTTCACCCGCCACTCGATCGGAGACCGTTGGACGCCTTCCTGCTGAGCTTCGCCGTCATCTTCGTCGCGGAACTCGGCGACAAGAGCCAGCTGATGGCCCTGGCATTCGCTACGCGATACCGAGCCATCCACGTGCTGATCGGCATCAGCCTCGCGACACTCCTCGTCCACCTCGGCTCCGTCATCCTCGGTCACACCGTGGCGTCGGTGCTGCCCACCCGGGCCATCTCCGTCGCCGCGGGTCTAGCGTTCTTCGGGTTCGCGGCCTGGACACTTCGGGGCGACGCGCTCGGCACGGCCGACGAGGCGCGCGCGGCGCGTGCCGCAGGCTCGATCGTGCTGGCCGTCGGGGTCGCGTTCTTCCTCGCCGAACTGGGTGACAAGACGATGCTCGCGACGATCACCCTGGCCACCCGCGAGGAACCGATCGGCACGTGGCTGGGCTCGACGGCCGGGATGGTGGTCGCCGACGCGATCGCCATCGCGATCGGCAAGATTCTCGGGACGAGGCTCCCTGAACGCGCGATCCGCTACGGGGCCGCGCTCGCGTTCGCGATATTCGGCGCGATCCTGGTCATCAGCGGTCTCACCGCCTGACCGACCCGGACCCCGCCGACGGCGCTGACCTCCCGTCCGGTACCGATGGAACGAACGGCTAGTTGTCGCGTCCGAACTGACCACCTAGGGTCGACGGAGCCATGAATCGACCCCATCTGCGGCTCCCTCAGCGTCCTGGCCTGCGGGCGCTCGTCCTGGGCGTCTCCGGTGCGCTGGTCGTCGGGACCGCGCTGCTCGTCTCGAACAACGTGTCCGACCATCTCCGCACCGCCGCCGTCAACGAAGCGGTACGCACGACGGAGGCGGTCGTCCGCGGCTACATCGACCCGTCGGTCGCGGACGGCGAGCTCACGAACGCGACGGCCTCCCAGGCGGCCGCGATCGACGCCGAACTCGTCCGCCTGGTCGCCGCCGGGAAGATCCTCCGGATCAAGATCTGGTCGACCGACGGCACCGTCGTCTTCTCCGACCTGGCCGCCCTGCGGGGCCGCCAGTTTCCGATCGACAGCGAGCTCCACGAGGCGCTCGATGGCGACGTGGCGACCTCCTTCTCCACGGCGGCCGATGAGGAGAACGTCTACGAACGCGGTCTC
>DASYJV010000074.1:0-5346 GCA_035996105.1 Candidatus Limnocylindrales bacterium
TCCTTCGGGCGGCGCGTCGAGGTCGCGGCGACCTACGAGGTGCCGTGGACATCCGAGCGCATCAGCCCGGCGGGTCGACGCGCACTGCTGCTTGCCGGGATCGCCCCGCCCAGCGGCGTGTCGGCGACCGGCCCGGTCGCCCTCATCGACCTCGCACGGGCGGTCCCCAGCCCGCATTGCGGTTCGCCACGGACCGTCCTCGAGAACGCCTTCGGTCCCACCCAGTGCCGGACCATCCGTCACTGCACGGCGTGCCGCCAGCCGTTCGAAGCCATCAAGTCGGTCTGAGCGTGGCGGCTGACGGCTCGGGCGATGTCGCTCGAGGCGTCCGCGCCGTCGGCGTCATCGGCGTGGTCGGCGCAGGAACGATGGGCGCGGGAATCGCCCAGCTGGCCGTCGAAGCGGGTCACGAGGTCCGCCTCCACGACATCGACGCGGCCGCCATCGAGCGCGGACGATCGCGCATCCGTGGCGGTCTCGAACGGCGTGCGGCGCGTCTCGATCTCGATCCCGATTCCGCCGAGGCCTGGGTCGCGGGCCGGCTCGATCGCCTGCGTGCCGCGCCCACGCTGGCCGATCTCGCCGGAGCGAAGCCGGAGCTCGTCGTCGAAGCGGTCCTCGAGGACCTCGAGCCGAAGCGGGCGCTCTTTCGGACGCTCGACGAACAGCTTTCGAGCGCGATCCTCGCCACGAACACCAGTGCCCTGTCCGTTGCGGCGATCGCGGCTGCGACCGGGCGCCCCGGCCGCGTCCTCGGCCTGCACTTCTTCAATCCTGCGCCGGTGATGCCCCTCGTCGAGGTCGTCGTCGCGCCGGCGACCGACCCGGCGGTCGCCGACCGCGCCAGCGCGATCGTCGCTGCGTGGGGCAAGGTCCCGGTCCGCTGCACGGACACCGCGGGCTTCATCGTGAACCGCGTCAATCGGCCGTTCACCCTCGAGGCCCTGGCGATCCTCGCCGAGGGCGGCTCGACCATCGAGGCCATCGATCGTGCCATCCGCGCGGCCGGCTTTCCGATGGGGCCGTTCGAGCTGATGGACCTCGTCGGCATCGATGTGAACCTGGCCGCGGCCCGTGGCATCCGCGCCGCCGCGGTCGAGCTCGGAGACCCGCTTGCGGACCGGTTCCGGCCATCGCCGATCCAGGAGGCACTCGTCGGGGCCGGCCGGCTCGGGCGCAAGACCGACGGTGGGTTCTACGCCTACGACGAGTCCGGCCGAGTCGCGGGACCACTCCCCGGATCCGCCGGACCGGGCGACCCGGACGGGCATCTGGCAGACGCCCAGATCGTCCTGCGGATCACGCTGGCCATCGTCAACGAGGCGTACCGGGCGCTCGGCGAGCGGATCGCGACCGCCGAAGACATCGACCTGGCGCTCCGGCTTGGCGCGGCGCACCCGAGCGGGCCATTCGAGCGCGCGGCTGTGCTCGGCGGTCCGAGCGCCGTCCGCAGCGCACTCCTCGAATTCGCCGACCGTGGCCCCAGGTTCGATCCGGCACCGCTCCTGAGCCCGCCGCCCGAGTGACGCTACCATCAGTCCTATGACCAGACAGCCCGACCGACCGATCCGGGAAGCATGGATCGTGGAGGCGGTCCGGACCCCGATCGGCCGCTACGGCGGCGCCCTCGCGAGTGTCCGGCCGGATGACCTGGCCGCGGCGGTCCTGCGGGCGGTAGTGGACCGCGCCGGCGTCGACCCCGCACTCGTGGAGGACGTCATCCTCGGTTGCGCCAACCAGGCCGGCGAGGACAACCGCAACGTCGCCAGGATGGCCCTGCTGCTGGCCGACTTCCCGGTCGAGGTCGGTGGTCTGACCGTGAATCGTCTGTGCGGATCGGGGCTTCAGGCGATCAACTCGGCCGCGCACGCGATCGCCGTCGGCGATGGCGACGTGTTCATCGGCGGTGGCGTCGAATCGATGACCCGTGCGCCATACGTCCAGCGCAAGGCCGAGTCCGCGTACGAGCGCGGCGACCGCGAGATGGCCGATACGACCCTTGGCTGGCGGTTCGTCAACCCGCAGCTCGCCCAGCGTCACTATCCGTATTCGATGGGCGAGACCGCCGAGAACGTGGCCGAACGCTGGGGGGTCTCGCGCGAGCGCCAGGACCAGTTCGCGAACGAGAGCCATCGGCGGGCCATCGCCGCCGTCGAGGCCGGCCGGTTCGACGACCAGATCGTTCCGATCACCGTGCCGCAGCGCAAGGGCGACCCCATCGTCGTCGATCGCGACGAGCATCCCCGCGCCGACACGACCGTCGATGCCCTCGCCAGGCTTCGTCCCGCGTTCCGGCCCGAGGGTGGCACGGTCACCGCCGGCAACAGCTCCGGGATCAACGACGGGGCGTCTGCCGTCCTGCTCGTCGAGGCGGACCGGGCCCGAGAGCTGGGGCTGCACCCGTTGGCGCGGATCGTCGCGACCGCGGTCGCCGGCGTCGATCCCGCCGTGATGGGCGTGGGCCCCGTCCCGGCCACCCGCAAGGCGCTGGCCCGCGCCGGCATCGACGTCGTCGACCTCGACCTGATCGAGCTCAACGAAGCGTTCGCCTCGCAGTCGCTCGTCTGCATCGACGAGCTCGGGCTCGACCCGGCACGCGTCAACGTGAACGGCGGCGCGATCGGCCTCGGCCACCCGCTGGGGATGAGCGGCGGCCGCCTCATCACGATGCTGACCCACGAGCTGCGGCGGACCGGAGGCCGGTACGGGCTCGCCACCATGTGCATCGGGGTGGGCCAGGGGATCGCGACGGTCATCGAGCGGATGGACGAGGGCGCGTGACCGCGACGCTGGTCGTTGCGCGCTCCGGGTCTGTCCTGCCGTTGCCGCCGGCCGCACTCCGGTTCATGGGTGAGGACGACGAGCGCCTGCTGCGGGTCGGCGACGAATTGGCCGGCCTCTTGGTCGCGCACGGGATGGGGCCAGATGCGGTCGTCCTCGACGTCGGCTGCGGCTACGGGCGGCTCGCCCTTGGCATCCTCCACTCGACGGACCATCGCGGGCCGTATCTCGGGTTCGACATCCTGCGCCGCCAGATCGACTGGTGCCGGCACTCGATCAGCCCGGCCTTCCCGAACGTCCAGTTCGCCCACCTCGACATCCGCAACGACCGCTACAACCCGCTGGGCGTCATCGACCCGACGGAGGCATCGTTCCCGGCTCGCAGCGCGAGCACGGACGTGGCGGCAGTCTTCAGCGTCTTCACCCACCTCTACCGGGCCGATATCGAGCGTTACCTCCAGGAGATCCGACGGGCCCTGCGGCCGGGCGGGGTGGCGGTCACGACCTGGTTCGTCTTCGATGACGAACGATCGGCCCAGATCGCCTCGCCGGCATCGATGTACCCGATGGTCCACGTCCTCGATGACGAGACTCGCTATTCCGACGCGACGGATCCGCTGCGGGCGATCGCCTACCGCGAGCGAACGATGCGATCCATGGCCGCGGCCGCCGGGCTCCAGGTCGAATCGGTCGCCCTGGGTTCGTGGGCCGGGGAGGCGGGCGCGACCCACCAGGACCTCGTGATCCTGCGTCGATCCGCCACCGACACGATCGTCGACCCCGAGCCCAAGGCGCCGGACTTCGGGCAGCGGGTGTCGCGTGCGCGCCGGCGCATGATGGCGCTCGTCGGGCGCCCGAGGTCACGTCTCCGCAAACAAGTCGGGCGCATGCGCCGCCGCCTCGCGCTCAGACGAGGGCGTGCCTGACCGAAGGGGTACGAGAGTTTCGGCGTGCATGCTTGTCGAAACCCGTTGCTGTGCGTACGATGTGGACGCACCGGCGGTCCGGCGCAACAGAACCGCATACATCACGTTCTTCCCCGGAGGGTCAAGCCCGATGATCGACCAGCAGCCGACGACCGTCGTCACGGAGCCCGCGACCGTGGTCTCCCTGACCGATGCCGCGGTCAGCAAGCTAAGCGAGCTGACCAAGGAAGAGACCAACCCGGCGATCGGCCTGCGCGTCTACGTCTATTCCGGCGGCTGCTCGGGCTTTCGCTACGGGATGATGCTCGAGGACGCTCCGACACCCGAGGACAAGATCCTCGACGTCAGCGGGATCAAGGTCTATGTCGACGGCCAGAGCGTGGACCTGCTCAAGGGCTCGCAGATCGACTACGTCGACACGCTGATGGGCGCCGGCTTCACGGTCAACAACCCCAACGCCGTGGCCGCCTGCGGCTGCGGATCGAGCTTCCGGACTGCGGACGACGGCGGCGCGCCGAAGGGCTGTTCGCACTGACCCTCCGGTCCGCGCCCCAAGGGCCGGACCTTCGCCCACGATCCCTGAGCCGCCGGGCGACCGGCGGCTTTCGTTCGTCAGGCGCACCCGCCGCCGCGGCGGATTAGACTCGATGTCGGAGGCGATCGCGCCATCCGTCATGCGCCATCCGTCATCCGCATCGCGAGGGAAGGCCGATGGAGATCCCGCTCTTCCCGCTGCACACCGTGCTCTGCCCGGGCATCGTCCTGCCCCTCCACATCTTCGAGGATCGCTATCGGGCGTTGACGCGCCATTGCCTCGACACGGGGGCTCCGTTCGGGGTCGTGCTGATCCGCGAAGGCTCGGAAGTGCGGCCGGGCGTCACGCTCGCGCTGGCCGCCGTCGGTGCCCTGGTCGAGATCCGCGAGGCCGGGCGCTATCCGGACGGCCGCTACGACCTGCTCGCCGCGGCCACCGGCCGGTTCGCGATCGAGGCGGTCGATCCGGAACGTGAGCCCTATCTCGTCGCCGACGTCACGGAGCTCGAGGACGAGGTCGGGGACGAGGTCCGCGCCGAACGCCTGGCCGCCCTGGCCATCCGACGCTTCATCCGGTATCTCGAGCTGATGCGAGCGCGCGACGGCGAGACCGCCGAGGTGCTCGACATCCGCGTCGAGGTCGAGAACTCGGGCGCCGAGCCCCGCGCACCGGACGCCGACGATGACGAGCTCCCCGGATCGGTCGAGGACAGGGTCGCCTTCGGCAGGATCGAGAAGGAGCGTGTGGCCTCCCGATGGGACGCCGCTCGACAGAGCGACCTGGCCATCCCGGATGACCCGACGGTGCTGTCGTACCTGCTTTCCGGGATCGTCCAGATCGAGCTCACCCGCCGGCAGGCGCTCCTCGAAGCATCGACGACCACCGAACGGCTCGAAGGACTCGTCCACCTGCTCGATCGCGAGATCCTGCTCCTGACCAGCCGGCTGCGGCTCTTCGCCCCCGATCCGGGGCTCCTGCGCGGGCCCCGGCGCAGCTGATGGTGGTTCCGACCGACCCCGTTTCGGGCCGGCGGCGCAAGATCGCGCCGTTCGTCCTCCCCGAGCATCCGGGAGCGGGGGCAACCGCGGACGAGCTGACGCGCTA
>DASYJV010000075.1:0-1966 GCA_035996105.1 Candidatus Limnocylindrales bacterium
GGCCTACGTCGCGTCGTCGCAGCGGGTCGTCTCGGGCGAGGTCCGGGTCCGGCTGGACCACGGCTCGGCGGTCGTGACCGGCCGGCGCTCGCCGATGTCGCTCTACGACAAGAGTCTCGCGACGTACGACGAGGGCGATGCCTTCGATCACGCGGCAGCGGTCGGCTTCATCGAGATCTTCGGGCTGCCGCTGCGGGTCGAGGCGGCCCGGCACGGCGCGGTCGGCAAGCACCACGGCGCCGCCTGGACGTGGACCGACCCACTGCTCGACACGCTCCCGACGACCGTCGCCGACCCGGCGGTCGCCAAGGTCTGAGGGTCGGGCGCGACGCTCGGTACGCGAGCGACGGCCGCTGCGCGGCCAAGTACTATCCGGCCATGAGGCAACCCATGGATCCCGTCTCCTTCGACGTGGAAAAGCTGCGGACCGGACTGATCGATGGCCTGCGTGCCTCGCGGGCCGCCGAACGTGCGATCTTCGATGCCCTCGAACCGGCGCAACGGGATGCGCCCGGGTTCGACGGCGACTGGTCCGCCAAGGACGTCCAGGCGCATCTCTCGGCATGGCGGCAGCGCCAGTCGGATCGGATGCGCGCCCAGCGCGGGGCCGGCGATGCCCCGGCCGAGCCGGATATCACCATGGATCAGGTCAACGCGAACTTCCACGCCGAGCGCGCGGACTGGCCGTGGGACCGGGTCGCCGTCGACGCCGAGGCCACGGCCGAGGCACTGATCGCCGAGGTCGCGGCGGCCGACGGCACGATGCTCGCCGACCCGGACGTCATCGGCCCGATCATGGGCGACGGGGCGGAGCATGACCTGGACCACCTCGCGCGGGTCGCGGCGGTGGTCGGGATGGGCTCGCGGGTCCTCGACCTCGCCGATACCACGCTCGCGATCCTCGATCGGGGCGGCTGGCCGTCGCGGAGCGAGGCCTACGCCCGCTACAACCTCGCCTGCTTCCACGCCAAGGCCGGCAACCTCGACGTCGCGCGGTCACTCCTCCGCCAGGCCCTCCCTGCCGAAGCGGCTTTGCGCGCGAATGCCCCGGTCGATGACGACCTGATCGCCCTGCGCGACGAGATCCCGGCCCTCGCGGACGGCTGAAACCGGCGCGTGATGGCAGACCGGTCGTCGACAGAGCATCCGTCGACCCCCGACAGAAGTCTCGACGAGCTGTCGTTCCTGCACGAGATCGCGCAGCTCGCCACCCTGGCCCGGGACTGGGACGAGCTGATGCATTCGATCGTCGACGGGACGACGGCCGCGATGGGCGTCGAGGTCTGCTCGTTCTACCTCGCCGACCACGAGGGGATGCGGCTGACGCTGGCCGCGACCAACGGGCTCGACCGCTCGCAGGTCGGCCGGGTCAGCCTTGGCTGGGGCGAGGGGATCACCGGACGCGTCGCCGCGTCGCGCACGCCGATCGCGGTCGAGGACGTCACGGTCGACGAGCGGTTCGCGTGGGTCCGCGGCTTCGACATCGAGGCGCTGGCCGGGATGCTCTCGGTGCCGCTCGAGTGGCATGGCACCGTCGTCGGCGTGCTCAACGTCCAGACTCGCGAGAAGCGCGTCTTCGATGAGCGCCAGATCTCCCTGCTGCGGACGATCGCCGCGCTCCTGGCCGGGATCGTCGAGAAGGGCCGGCTGACCGCCGAGGTCGAAGGGCGGCTCGCCGAGCTGACCGCGCTCGATGCCGCGCGCGCCGAGCTGTTGAGCGTCGTGACCCACGAGCTGCGGACGCCGCTCTCGATCGTGCGGGTCTACGTCGACCTGTTGGCCGAGGCCGCGCTGAAGGCTGCGCCGGCCGACGCGGTGGCCGAGGCCGCGCCGGGGGCGGACCAGTTGCCCGCCGAGTGGCGGGATGCCGCCTCCGACCAGCTCGGACGCCTCGATCGGCTGGTCGATTCGATCCTGGCGTCAGTCCGTGGCGAGGGTCTGACGGGGCTGTCGCGCGCGCCGTTCG
>DASYJV010000076.1:0-5880 GCA_035996105.1 Candidatus Limnocylindrales bacterium
CTGTTGATGGTGCCGCCCCAGAACTTCGTGCCGCAGAACGTCATCCGGCTCCTGATGCTAATCGGTATCCTCGTCGTGCCGGGGATCGTCGGGGTCGCCACCCTCGCGTTGACCGAGGCCAAGGGCCGGGATGCGCGGGCCACCCTGGTGGCCGTCGGCCGGGGTTACCCGCTCACGATCCTGCTCGCCGTGCTGCTCATCTTTCTGGCCGTCCTCGCCATCTGGCGCAAGATCACGAGCCTGGCCCGCCGCTGGACCGACGCGCATGTCCCGATGGTCGTGAAGCCCGGCGCCTACGAGCAGGTCGCCCAGGATCTCGATCGCGCCCTGACCGACGCCGGCTTCGATCTGACGCCGCTCCCCGCTCCAAGCGTGATGTCGAAGCCCGCGAAATGGCTGTCGGCCGTCGCAGGCCGAGAGGCGAACGGTCTCGTTCCTGATCGGATGCTCCAGCTGCGTGGCAAGAACCTCGACATCCTCATCTACCCGATGGACGTCCTCATCTCGGGCAAGGGCGATGACGTGACGCGAGCACGCGCGGCGATCGCCAGCCGCCTGACGACGTCGGCTGCGCATCTGACGGTCAGCGCCGAGGCGCAGGTCATCGAGGATCGCCTGACCGCCCTGGCCAAGGGACCCGAGGGCGAGCGCGACCATGCGCCCCGCTTCGACGATGTCGCGGCAGCCGGGTTCGCGGCGATCGACGAGCAGCTGGCGACGCTGCGGATCCCGTACGAGGAGTGGGAGGTGCTATACCGGCAGCGACTCCAGGTCGAGCGCGACCTGCGGGCCGGCGCGATGGCCGGCGAGGCGGTGCTCGGGACGGCGTCACCGGGTGTCGATGGCGCGGGACAGGCGCTCGCGAAGGTGGGGCGGATGCTCCGCCAGGGGGCGGCGGCCCTGGTGGACGTGGCTACCGACGAGGCCACCGTCGAGGCGCTCGACCGACTGGCGGGGCCGCGCTGGCGGCTCGCTGCCCAGGCGGCCGATGTCGCCGTGGTCGCGGCGCGCGCCGCAGTCCGTGGAGCGACGGCGACCGATCAGGATCCGGAGAGCGACGTCTCCACCGAGCGGGCGGCGGTCGGGGGCGAACCCTCGGCCGCGGCCACGTCCGCTTCAGCCGGCAGTCGCTGAGGGCCGCCGGCCGACGGCTCCTGGCTCAGCCGGGCTGGTTGTCGATCTGGGCGCGTTGGAGCCGCCCGGAGAAGTCGACGTAGATCGACTTCCACTCGGTATAGGTGTCTAGCGCGACGTGGCCGGCTTCGCGATGACCGTTCCCGGTCTCCTTCCAGCCGCCGAATGGCAGATGGACCTCCGCGCCAGTGGTCCCCGCATTGACATAGACGATCCCGGTCTCGAAGTCGCGCATCGCGCGGAAGGCGGTGTTGATATCGCGCGTGAAGACGCTCGACGAGAGTCCGTAGCGGGTCTGGTTCAGCGCAAGCATCGCCGATCCGTAGTCGTCGACCGGGATGATCGAGAGGACCGGGCCGAAGATCTCCTCCTGGCCGATGCGATCCATCGCCCCGACGCCGCCGAAGATCGTCGGCTCGAAGAAGTGGCCGTTGCCCAGACCATCGCCGCGCGCCCGGCGGCCGCCGGTGACGAGCTCAGCCTCGCTGCTGCCGATCCCGATGTAGGCGCCGACCTTCTCGACCGCCGCGGCGTTGATGAGCGGACCGACGTCGACCGCCGGATCGAGACCCGAGCCGAGCCGCAGCTTGCGCGTCCGCGCCTCGAGGCGCTCGAGCAGCTTGCCGAGGACCGGTCGCTCGACGATGACCCGCGAGGCGGCTGTGCAGCGCTGGCCGGTCGTGCCAAAGGCCGACCAGATGATCCCGTCGGTCGCCAGCTCGAGATCGGCATCGGCGAGCACGACGATGCCATTCTTGCCACCGAGCTCGAGCGAGACGCGCTTGAGCCGCCGGGCGGCGCGCTCGGCGATCCGCCTGCCGGTCGCCGACGAGCCGGTGAACGAGATGACCGCAACGTCCGGGCTGTCGACGATGGCGTCGCCGACGTCGGCGCCCGACCCCGTGACGAGATTGACGACACCCGGCGGGAAGCCCGCATCCGCCATCAGCTCCACGAGCAGCGTCGCGCAATGCGGGGTGTCCGAGGACGGCTTGAAGACCACCGTGTTGCCGGTCACGAGGGCGGGCATCGTCTTCCAGCACGGGATCGCCATCGGGAAGTTCCAGGGAGTGATGATCCCGGCCACGCCGAGCGGCTGCCGCACGCTCATCGCCCATTTGTCAGGGAGCTCCGAGGGGACGGTCTCGCCGGCCATGCGCCGACCCTCGCCGGCCATCAGGTAGGCGATGTCGATGCCCTCCTGGACGTCGCCGCGTGCCTCGGCCAGCACCTTGCCCATCTCGCGCGTCATGGCCCGGGCGAGACGTTCCTTGTGCTGGGCCATCAATGCCCCGAAGGCATACAGGATCTCGCCACGTTTCGGGGCCGGGGTGCGGCGCCACATGCGCGACGCGGTGTCGGCCGCCTTGATCGCCATCGCCACGTCGGCGGCGGTGCCCTGCTGGAAGCGCCCGACGATGTCCCGGGTATCGGCCGGGTTGTGGCTCTCGAACGTCGCGCCGGATGTCGAGTCGACCCATTCGCCTGCGATCAAATGCCGAAACGTGGGCGTCTCGGGGGGGGGCACCGTGTCCTGCATGTCCCTCCCGGTCATGGCCGCATCGGTCAGACCCGTTCGACGGCCATGGCGACCGAGCCGCCGCCACCCAGGCACAGTGTCGCGAGCCCGTAGCGGCCTCCGCGTCGGGCCAGCTCGTGCACGAGCGTCGCCACGATCCTCGCCCCGCTGGCGCCGATCGGGTGGCCGAGCGCGATCGCCCCGCCGTTGACATTGACCTTGTCCCAGTCGAAGCCGAGCTCCCGGCCATCGGCCAGGGTCTGGGCCGCGAAGGCCTCGTTGATCTCGATCAGGTCGAACGCCTCGATCGGCATCTCGATCCGGTCGAGCAGCCGGCGGACTCCTTCGACCGGGGCGAGGAAGAGCCATTTCGGCGCGACCTCAGCCTGCGCATAGCCAACGATGCGGGCCATCGGCGTGAGTCCGAGACGTTCCACCGCCCGCTCGCTGGCCACGACCGTTGCTGCCGCGCCGTCGGTGATGCCCGGCGCGTTGCCGGCGGTCACGGTCCCCTCGGTCGCGTTGCCGCGATCCTCACCGTCAGGGAGCTCGAATGCCGGCTTGAGGCGTGCCAGCGCCTCGGCCGTCGAGTCGCGTCGCGGGCCTTCGTCGATGCTCACCACGGTCTCGCGTCCCTTCGCGTCGACGACCGTCACCGGCGCCATCTCGGCATCGAACCGGCCGGCATCGATGGCGGCGATCGCCCGCTGGTGACTCGCCAGGGCGAACGCGTCCTGGTCGGCCCGGCTGACGTGATCCCTGATCGCGACGCGCTCGGCATGGGTGCCCATATGGCAGTCCTCGATCGCGCACCAGAGCCCGTCATTGACCGTCGCGTCGATGAGCTCGCCGTTCCCCAGCCGGTACCCGAACCGCGCCCCGCGGAGCAGGTACGGCGCTCCGTTCATCGACTCCATCCCGCCCGCGACCACGACGTCGGCGTCGCCGGCCCGGATCTCCGCCGCGGCCAGCATGATGGCCTTGAGCCCCGAACCGCACACGCGGTTGATCGTCGTCGCCGAAGTCGTCTCGGGCAGACCCGCCCGAAGCGTCGCCTGGCGGGCGGGCGCCTGGCCGACCCCCGCCTGGAGGACCTGCCCCATCAGCACGTCGTCAATCTCAGCGGTCGCGGGGTCCAGTCCGGCCCGCTCGACTGCGGCCCGGATGGCGACGCCGCCGAGCGCCACGGCGGGCACGCCCGCCAATCCGCCACCGAACTTGCCGATCGGGGTGCGCGCCGCGCTCACGAGATAGACGTTGCCGTTCGGGCCGGCCGAGGGTCCTGTCATGCCTCCGAATCTACACCGAGCGACCGCAGCAACCCGTCGGCCACGATCAGCCGGTGGATCTGGTTGGTGCCCTCATAGATCTGGGCGCCCTTCGCATCGCGCATGAGCCGCTCGACCCCGGTCTCGCGCGAATAGCCGCTCGCACCGAACAGCTGGACGGCGTCCGTGGCGACCCGCATCGCCGCATCCGACGCTGTCCATTTCGCGATCGAGGACAGCTCGGCGATCGGCTCGCCGCGGTCGCGCGCACTGGCCGCCTCGCGGGTGACCGCCCGTGCCGCGGCGACATCGCGGGCCATCTCGGCGAGCATGAACCGGATGCCCTGTTGCTCGATCAGCGGGACCCCGAACGCCCGCCGTTGCTGGAGGAAGCGCGCCGCCGCCTCCAGTCCGGCCCGCGCGATCCCGACGCACGCGGCCGCGATCGAGATCCGCCCCTCCCCGAGGGCTGACAGGGCGATCCTGTACCCCTCGCCCTCGGCACCGAGCCGGTTCGCGACGGGCACCTCCGCCCCCTCGAAGACGAGCTCGGCGGCGGGACAAGCGCGGATCCCCATCTTCTTCTCGTGCGCACCGAACCGGAAGCCGGGCGTCCCCTTCTCCACCAGAAAGGCGGTGATCCCTTTCGGACCGGCATCGGGATCGACCGTCGCGAAGACCAGGTAGCGCTCGGCCTCGGGGGCATTCGAGATCCATATCTTCGTGCCGGTCAGCCGGTAGGCGGTGGGCGCCTCGGGTGGGCCGACACGCTCAGCTCGGGTCCGGATCGCGCCGGCGTCGCTCCCAGCGTGGGGCTCGGTGAGGGCGAATGCGCCGAGCGCCTCCCCGGCGACCATCGCCGGGAGCCAGCGTGCCTGCTGCTCGGACGTCCCCCAGGTCACGACCGGGAACTGCGACAGCAGATGGACCGAGAGCGAGACGGCCATCGACATGTCGGCCGCACCGAGCTCCTCCATGACCAGCGTCCAGCCGAGATACGAGAAGCCGGCACCGCCGACCGATCCGGGGAGTGGCGCCGCCGTCAAGCCGAGCTTGCCCATCTTCGTGAACAGCGGCCGATCGTAGCGCTCGGCCTCGTCGCGTTCGATCGCGGTCGGCGCCAGCTCGCGCGTGGCGAAGGCCCGTGCGGTCGCCTGGAGGAGCCGTTCCTCGTCGGTCAGGCCGCCACCGAGCGGCTCGCTCATCGTGAGATCGGCTCCCGATCGGGGCGCGGGTACGTGTGGAAGCCTTGCCCGGTCTTCTGACCAAGGTGGCCGGCTTCGACCAGGTCGACGAGCACCCGCGGCGGTTCGAACTGGGCGCCGTCGAGGCCCGCGTCGAGGACGCGCATCACGCCAAGGCACACGTCGAGCCCGATGAAGTCGGCGAGCTCGAGCGGCCCCATCGGGTGGTTGAGCCCGATCCGGGCACCGGCGTCGATGTCGTCCGCGCTGCCGAGGCCCTCCTCGTAGGCACGCATCGCCTCACCGAGGAATGGCATCAGGATGCGGTTGACGATGAACCCCGGCCGATCGGCCGACACGATGACCTGCTTGCCGAGGGCGGCACCAAGATCCCGGATGGCGGTCTCCGTGGCGTCGTCCGTCTCGATGGCGCGAATCAGCTCGATGAGCGGCATCACGGGCACCGGGCTGAAGAAGTGCATCCCGACGAACCGCGCGCGCCGCCCGGCGGAGACGGCCTGGGCCAGCCGATGGATCGAGATCGAGGACGTGTTCGACGCGAAGATGGCGGCCGATCTCGCGAGAGGATCGAGCTCCGCCCACAGGGCCGACTTGACGGCCAGATCCTCGAAGACGGCTTCGACCACCAGGTCGGCGTCCGCCACGCGAGCGATCTCGGCGGTGGCTTCGATGCGGGCAAGGGTCGCATCACGCTCGGGCCTGCTGAGACGGCCCTTTGCGACGGCGCGGTCGAGGTTCGCGGCGATGCGATCTC
>DASYJV010000077.1:0-7481 GCA_035996105.1 Candidatus Limnocylindrales bacterium
GGTCTCGCGGTTGGGCGACGCCACGGAGCCGGCGTCGAGATGGTCCCGCCCGATGACTATGGGCGCACTGACCTCGCCGGTCCGGACCAGCTCGTTGAAGGCGAGACCGGCTTTCGCCCGCTCCCCGTAGCCGAGCCAGCAGATCCGTGCCGGGAGGCCCTGGAACGGGACACGGGCCTGCGCCATCGCGATCCAGCGCTGCAGACCGGCGTCATCAGGGAAGAGTTCCAGGACAGCACGATCGGTGCGGGCGATGTCGGTCGGATCGCCCGAAAGCGCGGCCCAGCGGAAGGGACCTCGTCCCTCGCAGAACTGTGGCCGGATGAAGGCGGGGACGAAGCCCGGGTAGTCGAACGCGTCCGTCACGCCGGCGTCCTGCGCCTGGGCGCGCAGATTGTTCCCGTAGTCGAAGACGACCGCGCCGGCCCGCTGGAAGGCCAGCATCGCCCGGACGTGGGCGGCCATCGCCCGCCGAGACCGCCGCTGGTACTCGTCGGGGAGTGCGCCGCGGAGCTCGATGGCGTCGGCGAGGGTCATCTCGTCGGGGACGTATCCGCCGAGGGCGTCGTGGGCCGACGTCTGGTCGGTCACGAGGTCGAACCGCTCGCCGGCGGCCGCCCAGGCGGGCTCGATCTCGGCGGCGTTCCCGACGAGCGCGATGCTGCGTGCCTCGCCGCGTCCGGCGGCTTCGCGAGCCCAGGCGAGCGCCTCGGCCGGCTCCGTGGTCAGCAGGTCTACGTAGCCGATGTCGCGCCGGCGCGCGGCACGGGCCTCGTCGACCTCGATGGCGAGACAGACGCCCTCGTTCATCGTGACGGCCAATGGCTGAGCGCCACCCATCCCGCCCAGCCCGGCGGTCAGGGTCACCGTTCCGCGCAGCGTCCCGCCAAAATGCTGGCGGGCCGCCTCGGCGAACGTCTCGTAGGTTCCCTGCAGGATGCCCTGGGTGCCGATGTAGATCCACGAGCCGGCGGTCATCTGGCCGTACATCATCAGCCCGGCGCGTTCGAGCTCGCGGAAGACCTCCCAGGTCGCCCACTTCCCCACCAGGTTCGAGTTGGCGATGAGGACCCGGGGCGCCCAGGGATGGGTGCGGATCACGCCGACGGGCTTGCCCGACTGGACGAGCAATGTCTCGTCGCCTTCGAGCCGGCGAAGTTCGCGGCAGATCGCGTCGAAGGCCTCCCAGGACCGCGCCGCCCGACCGGTCCCCCCGTACACGACGAGGTGATCGGGGTCCTCCGCGACCTCAGGATCGAGGTTGTTCATGAGCATCCGCAGGGCGGCTTCCTGCTCCCAGCCGCGACAGCTCAGCTCTGTCCCCCGCGGAGCTCGGACGGGTCGGGCGCCGACGGCGCTCAGGGTGTCGGGCATCGTGACGTCAGGGTAGCGCCGAGGACCAGGCGCGATGCTGCCGCGGCCAGCCCATCGCGAGTCAGGCCAGGTCGCGACGCATGACCGGGAAGCGCTCGTCCGCCACGACCTGCCGGAACGCGACCGATTCCCAGAAGGCCGGCGTCGCGGCACTCGTCGCGTCGGGCGATGCGCCGATCGCCGGGTAGGTCTCGACGGCGGTGAAGCCGCGGCCCGCCAAGTCCTCGCAGACCGCCGCCACGAGCGCCTGCGCGAGACCGGCCCCACGCGCGGCGGCCGTCGTCGCGATGCAGGTGATGACCGCGGGCAGCGGCGCGTCCGGCAGCGCCGGGTACAGATCGCGCGTCCGCTGCGCGCGAGGATAGGCCGTCAATGGACCGAATTGGGCGTACGCCTTCGCCTCGTCGTCCTCGAGCAGGACCTTCGCGTATGTTCCCGCGACGCCCAGGCCGCGAGCGAGCAGCTGGAGCTTGCGCGGCGCATCGCTCGCGATCCTGGGGCCGGCGGCTGGCTGGGGCGCGAACGGGTTGTGGATCGGTGTGTCGCTCTCCTCGCCCGGGGTCAGGAAGGGGTTCGCCGGGCGTGTCCCGAGGAACGGGTTCGCGACGGGCGTCGTGGATTCGAGGTCGGCGAGGAACGGGTTCGCCGGCCGTGGCCGTGACGCGGCACTCGCCTTCGCGGAGCTGGCGCCAGGCTCGAGCCAGGAGAGTCGCGCCGCCTTCGAGCCGCGGTCGGCGTCCTCCCAGTAGTCGCAGGAACGATGGTCGAACCCGGGATCGGCGCACGGCGGGATGCGACCGAAGCTCGCGAGGTCGGTGACATCGAGGATGCGGATCGTGCCCACGGGCCAGCAGTCTACGGTCAGCGTCGACCGACGGGTCAGCCGGCCAGATCGGCCAGCGTTCCCGCGTGGACCATCGCCGTCGCCGCGGCCAGGTCCGGCCCGGGCTCGCGGTCGCCGTCAAGATGGCGGACCTGCTGCCGGACCCGGGCCAGCGCCTCGGCCACACCGGCCCCTGGGCTCGCGCCGCCGGAGAGCGCGAGACGGAGCTCCAGGGCCTGCGCCGCCACGAGCAGCTCGATGGCAAGGATCTGCTCGACGTGGCCGAGGACGACCCGGGCGTGCCGGGCGGAGATCGAGCCCATCGACACGTGGTCCTCCTGGTTGGCGCTGGTCGGGATCGAGTCCACCGAGGCCGGATGGGCGAGGACCTTGTTCTCTGAGACGAGCGCCGCCGCGGTGTACTGGTAGATCATCATCCCCGAGTCGATCCCCGACGAGGCCGCCAGGAATGGCGGGAGGCCACCATTAAGGTGCGGGTCGACGAGCAGTGCGGTCCGTCGCTCGCTGATGGAACCGAGCTCGGCCAGCGCGATCTTCGCGAAGTCGAGGGCCAGCGCGATCGGCTCGCCATGGAAGTTGCCGCCGCTGATCACGCGTCCCCCGCCGGTCGCCATCGTGCCCGGATCGGCAACACCGCCACCCGGAAAGACGAGCGGGTTGTCGGTGGCCGAGTTGAGCTCGATATCGAGGACGGCACGCAGGTGGTCGAGCGTGTCGCGCACTGCGCCGTGGACCTGCGGGACACAGCGCAGCGAATACGGGTCCTGGACCTTGTGGTCGAGGCCGTGATGGCCGGTCTGGAGCGCACTGTCGCGGAGCAGATGACGGAGCTCGGCGGCAACCGCGACCTGACCCGGATGTGGCCGGGCGAGCTGGTAGGCGGCCGCGAACGCGACGTCGGTGCCGAGCAGCGCCTCGACGCTCATCGCGGCGGCGACGCTGGCGGTCCGGCCGAGCCGGTCCGCGTCCGCGAGCAGCAACGCTCCGAGGGCGCTCATCATCTGGGTACCGTTGAGGAGCGCGAGACCCTCCTTGGCCTCGAGCGTGAGCGGCTCGAGCCCGGCGTCGCCCAGCGCGATGCGTGCCGGCACCAGGCTCCCCCCGAACTCCACCTGCCCCCGGCCGATGAGCGGCAACGCGAGATGGGCGAGGGGCGCCAGGTCTCCGGAGGCGCCAAGGCTGCCCTGTTCCGGCACGACCGGGTGGATCCCGAGCCGCAGGAAGTCGAGCAACCGGTCGACGACGACCGGGCGGCATCCGCTGTGGCCGAGCGCGAGGGTATTGGCACGCAGCAGGAGCATCGCCCGCACGACCTCGCGCGGGAACGCCGGCCCGACGCCTGCCGCGTGGCTCATCAGCAGGTTCTCCTGGAGCCGCCCGGCGTCGGCCGGGGCGATGAACGTCGAGGCGAGCGCACCGAACCCGGTGGTGACGCCGTACACGACGGCCCCCGCGGCGACGAGCGACTCGATGACGTCGCGCGCCTCCTGCATCCGGCCCCGTGCGTCCTCGTCGAGCGTCGCGATGGCTCCGGAGCGTGCCACGGCCTCGACGGCTGCCACGGTCAGGTCGGCACCCGTCAGGACGATCGACTCGCTCACCGCCCGAGGATAGTCGGCTATGCTGCCGGGCGCCCACCTCCTGCAGCAATGAGGTCCGCGTGCTCGCCTTCATCGACCAGATCGTCATCCCCTTCCTGAACTCGCTGTATGGGGCTGTCGGCTACCTCGGCGTCAGCCTGGCGATGGCGATCGAATCGGCGATGGTCCCGCTTCCCTCCGAACTGATCCTGCCGTTCGCCGGCTTCCTCGTCTCGGACCCGAGGCAGCTCGAGCCACTGACCGGCGGCCGCTGGGACTTCTGGATCGTGGTGATCGTGGCGACGATCGGGAACACGCTCGGATCGCTCGTTGCGTACGCGATCGGCGCGTACGGCGGGCGGCCGTTCCTCGAGCGCTACGGCCGATACCTCCTCATCCGTCCGCACGAGATCGCGCGGGCTGATGACTTCTTCGCACGACACGGGGCAGCGACCGTGTTCGTGGGCCGGCTGCTGCCGATCATCCGGACCTTCATCAGCTTCCCGGCCGGGGTCGCCCGGATGCGGATCTCGACGTTCATCGCCTTTTCGACGGCAGGCGCCTTCATCTGGTCGCTCCTGCTCGTCTACGCGGGCACGGTGCTGGGCACGAACTGGGTCGAGATCCGCCGGGTCCTCCAGCCGTTCGACCTGCTCATCGCGGTCGCGGTCGTGGCGGCGGTCGTGCTGTTCGTGTGGTGGCGCCTCGGGACCCCGGGCCGGCCGCGGCGTCGGATCGACGAACCGCCCGTCTGAGCTCGTTCTGCGTCTGACCAGGTGCACCGTCAGGCGCGTCGCTCCTCCGGCGGCCTGACGTCATGGAAGGCGCGGTAGATCAGCAGGTCGTACAGGATCTTGAAGCCGCCAGCCAGGAAGAAGGGCATGGCGGCGAAGCTGGCATTCGCGATCAGCACCGACGCGATCGAGGGGGAGATCGCGGCACCGGTCGTGCGGGCGATCCCCGTCACCCCCGCGGCCGCCGATCGCTCGTCAGGCTCGACCACCGCCATCACGTAGGACTGGCGCGTCGGCACGTCCATCTGACTCAGGCTGAAGCGGAGCAGCAGGACGGTGATCGCCAGCGGCAGGTTCGGCATGAGCGGGACGAGGATCAGCAACACGTTCGACGGCAGGTGGCTGACGATCATCGTATTCAGCAGCCCGATCCGCGCGGCGATCCGGGCCGCCGAGAGGGACGACACCGCGGCCAGGATGTTCGCCCCGAAGAAGATCGCGCCGAGGGCCGCCGGGTCGACGCCGTACTGCAGGTGGAACCAGTAGGCCATCAGGCTCTGCGGGATGAAGCCACCGCCGAACGCGTCGATCGAGAAGAGGACCGACAGCCTGAGCACGACGCCCTTCGACCGCCCGAGTCCGAACCGGCGGCGGATCCCGTCGGTCGCGGCCACGGCAGCCGGCGCCTCGATGCGGTCGCCGAGGCGATGGAATCCGATGACCATCGCGACTCCGATGACCGCATAGCCGAGCACGACCACCCGGTACGCGTCGAGCGGCGCCGCCCCGCCGTCCAGCAGCGCCTGGCTTAGGAGGCCGGCCGCGAGCGCGCCGGTGGCGGTCGCAACGTAGCCCACTAGGTTGTACCAGGCGAAGGTGGGGGTCCGGCGCGTGTCCGGGATGGTCTGCGTGAGGGACGCCTGCTCGATGGCCAGGAACGGACCGACTTCGTTGCCCGTCGGCGACACGACACCGATCGCCCCCGCGATGATGAGCAGGGGCACCCAGCTCGTGAACGCGAACACGACGCCGGCGAGCACCATGAGGCCCGCACCGGCGACCAGGACGCGTCGCCGCCCGAGCCGATCGGCATTCGTGGTCAGC
Source organism: Candidatus Limnocylindrales bacterium (assembly GCA_035996105.1). GTDB lineage: Bacteria > Chloroflexota > Limnocylindria > Limnocylindrales > CSP1-4 > SPCO01. The sequence goes on from DASYJV010000077.1 coordinate 5,637, forward strand.
CACAGCGAGATCAGCGTGTCGCCGATGAGCGTCAATGACAGGACGAGCCCGATCGCCAGGGGATCCAGCCCGGCCGCCGCGAGGTAGAGGACGAGGACGACGGCGAGGAAGCCGTAGCCGAACATCCGGAGCGTCCGCATCGCGAACAGGAGCCGGCCATCCCGGTCGAGTCCGCGCAGGCTCGCGATCAGGCCGGGATCGACATCAGACGAGGTCACCCGGCGCAGTCTAGAGGTCGGACGACCGGGGCGGGCGTCTGCCAGAATGCGGCCGATGGCCACCGATCACGTCGCACTCGATACGCCGGGGCATGATGGCGCGGTCGCGCACCATCAGACCGACGACCACGGCGAGGATCACGGTCACGACGACCATGGCCACGTCGAAGCGCCACTCGGTCCGATCGATACCGCGGCCTGGGGCGCGGGCGTCCTCGGGATCCTGCTCGGTGCCCTTGTCGCCATCTGCTTCGCGATCGCGACCCGGGCGGCCTGACCAGCGGTCGCTGGCCCCCCGCTAGAAGAGGCCGACGATGTTCCCGTCGGCGTCGATATCGATCTTCTCGCCACCCGGACGGGACGGCAGGCCCGGCATCGTCCGCATCTCACCGCACAACGGGGTGATGAACCCGGCGCCCGCCGACAGGCGGATCTCCCGGATCGGGACGGTGAAGCCGGTCGGACGATTCTTGAGCGACGCATCGTGGCTGAGCGAGTACTGCGTCTTGGCCATGCAGATCGGCAGGTGACCGTACCCGAGGTCTTCGAACTGCTGGAGCGACTTGCGGGCGGCCGGCAGGTACTCGACGGCATCTGCTCCGTAAACGCGGGTCGCGATCGTCTCGATCTTGAGCGCGAGCGGCATGTCGTCCGGATAGAGCAGCTTGAACTGGGCGCTGCCATCCTGCGTGGCCGCCCAGACCGCCTCGGCGAGCGCAGCCGCCCCGGCACCGCCATCGACAAAATGCGTGGCCACCACAGCATCGCGGGCGCCGGCGGCGAGGGCGACCTCCCGGATCGCCTCGACCTCGGCCGGGGTGTCGGTCGGAAAGGCGTTGATGGCCACGACCGCCGGGATCCCGAACATGGTGACGTTCTCGATCTGCTTGGCCAGGTTCTGGCCGCCGAGCCGGACGGCTTCGACGTTCTCGTCGAGGAGGGCCGGGTCGAGCGGCTTGCCGGCGACGATCTTGCCGACGCCGCCGTGCATCTTGAGCGCCCGGACCGTGGCGACCACGACGGCCGCATCGGGGTTGAGCCCGGAGGCACGGCACTTGATGTCGAAGAACTTCTCGGCACCCATGTCGGCCCCGAACCCGGCCTCGGTGCAGACGATGTCGTTGGTCACCAGCGCGAGTCGGTCGGCGATGATCGAGTTGTTGCCATGGGCGATGTTGGCGAACGGCCCCGCGTGGACGAATGCCGGACCTCCTTCCAGCGTCTGGAGCAGGTTCGGCTTGATCGCGTCGCGAAGCAGGACCGTCATGGCACCGGCGACATGGAGGTCCTCGGCCGTGATCGGCTGGCCGTCCGTCGACGTCGCCAGGACGATCCGTGCCAGCCGGGCGCGCAGATCGAACAGGTCGGTCGCGAGCGCCAGGACGGCCATCACCTCGGACCCGACGGTGATGACGAACTCGGTCTCCCGCGGGATCCCGTCTTCCCGGCCGCCCAACCCGAGGACCACGTGCCGGAGCGCCCGGTCGCTGATGTCAAGGACGCGCGGCCAGAGGATCCCGTGCGGGTCGATGCCGAGCGGGTTCTTGTGGTGGAGGCTGTTGTCGAGGAAGGCGCCGGCCAGGTTATGGGCCGCCCCGATGGCATGGACGTCGCCGGTCAGGTGGAG
>DASYJV010000078.1:0-1705 GCA_035996105.1 Candidatus Limnocylindrales bacterium
AACGCCTCCACGACAGGGTGGTCGGCCAGGACGAGGCCGTCCAGGCCGTCTCCGACGCTGTCCGGCGGGCCCGTGCCGGGCTCAAGGATCCGCGCCGGCCGATCGGTTCGTTCCTGTTCCTCGGGCCGACCGGCGTCGGCAAGACGGAGCTCGCACGGGCGCTTGCGGAGTTCTTGTTCGACGACGATTCCGCGTTGGTCCGCATCGACATGAGCGAATACATGGAGAAGTACTCGGTCTCGCGCATGATCGGTGCGCCCCCGGGCTATGTCGGCTACGACGAGGGCGGCCAGCTCACCGAGGCGGTCCGGCGGCGGCCGTACCAGGTCGTCCTGCTCGACGAGATCGAGAAGGCCCACCCGGACGTCTTCAATGTCCTGCTCCAGGTCCTCGAGGACGGTCGCCTGACCGACAGCCAGGGCCGGACGGTCAACTTCAAGAACACCGTGATCATCATGACCAGCAACATCGGCAGTGCCGCCATCGCCGCCCGTGGGGCCCGCACCGGCGACGCCGCCTACGAGGCGATGAAGCAGGAAGTCACCGACTCGCTCAGCTCCCACTTCCGGCCGGAATTCCTCAACCGGGTCGACGAGGTCATCGTCTTCCATGCGCTGACCGACGCGGATCTGGAGGCCATCGTGGACCTCCTGGTCGCCGATCTCGCGGCACGGCTCGCGGGGCAGGAGATCGTCCTCGAACTCACCCCCGCGGCCCGAGGGCTGCTCGTCCGCGAGGGAAGCGACCCCGCCTTTGGCGCGCGGCCGCTCAAACGGACCATCCAGCGACTGGTCGAGAACCCGCTGGCCCGGGCCATCGTCGCGGGCGACTTCCGCCCGGGTGACCACGTCGTCGCCGACGCCGACCCTGTCTCGTCCACGCTCGTCTTCTCGAGCGCGTCGGCGACCGTGGTGACCGATGGCCGGCCCAAGCGCGACGCGCGCTCGGGGCGGACCGAGTCGGCCACGCCGGTCCCCGGCGGCGACCGACTCAACTAGCCGGGGCGGCTCGGGCGTGCGCTTCGAGCTGGTCCTGGAGCGTCTCGCGGCACTCCCCGCGATCCTGCCACGGCCCGCCGAGGCGTTGATGCCGGTGATCCTCGGCGAGCACGTGCGGGCGCGTCCCTGGGCGTCCCCGCCGGGGCGAGCCGGTCGTCCCGCGGGCGTCCTGGTCCTCCTGTATGCGGATGCGACCGGCCTCGCCCGCGTCGTCCTGACCGAGCGAGCGAGCCGCGACGGGCATCACAGCGGCGAGGTGAGCTTCCCCGGTGGTGCAGCCGAGCTGGGCGATCACGACATCGTCGCGACGGCCCTGCGGGAAGCGCAGGAAGAGATCGCGCTGGACAAGGCCGCGGCCGGGGTCCGCGTCGTCGGCCTCCTCGAGCCGTTCTGGATCCCGGTCAGCGACTTCGAGGTGACGCCGGTCGTCGCCGTCGCGACCCGGCGACCGGTGCTGATGGCGTCGCCGGCGGAGGTCGCCCGGATCCTCGAGCCGGAGATCTCGCTGTTCCTCCCCGACTCGCCGATCGAGATCGTCGAACGGACCGTGCGCGACTGGCCGCTCCGCTACGGCACCTACCGCGTCGATGGGGTGTCCGTGTGGGGCGCGACAGCGCGCATCCTCAGCCAGCTTGGCGCGGTGCTCGCGGCCCAGCCGGAGGTCAGGCCGGTTCGCCCTCGCTCGGATCCGGGATGAGCGGGCGCCC
>DASYJV010000079.1:0-5417 GCA_035996105.1 Candidatus Limnocylindrales bacterium
CGGTCCTGGTCCTGACGCGGGCGCAGCTCCAGGCCGTTGTGCTGGATCGGCCTAAGGGATTCGGCGATCAGCCGGAGACGTACCACAGCGACGCGGTCTTCCTCATGGGGATCGACGCGCCGACGGCGATGAAGGTCTTCGACCCGCGACCGGACGTCGACGCGGTGTGGCCGGGCAACGGCGTGATCTACTCGCAGCGGCTGAGCGCGCAACGGACGAAGAGCCGCCTCGGCAAGATCGTGGGCACCCCGGCCTACAAGTCGATGACGATCCGCAGCTGGGCGACGACGATGGCGGTGCTCCAGCGCCTGGAGGCACCCGAGCAGTAGCGTCAGGGGACGGGATCGTCAGCGGAAGCCCCCGACCTGTGGCATCGTTGCTTACGCAACCGAAGCGCGCCGTTGAACCGAGGATCCCGATGACCGACTACGCCGACTTCACCAGGAACCTGATCGCCGACATCCGCGCCAACGGCCGCCCCACGAGCGGGTTCTTCGAAGGGCGCCCCGTGATGGTCCTCACCACGACGGGGGCCAAGAGCGGCGAACCGAGGACGGCCGTCGTGAGCTTCTCGCGTGATGGCGACGACTACATCGTCGTCGGGTCCAAGAGCGGCGCACCCGACGATCCGGCGTGGATCGCGAACCTCCGCGCGAACCCGGTCGTGACAGTCGAAGCCGACGGAAAGACCTTCCAGGCCCGCGCGACGGTGGCGGAAGGGGCCGACCGCGACGCGCTGTGGGATCGGCACGTGGCCGAACATCCGCAGTTCGCCGAATACCCGTCGAAGACCGACCGGATCATCCCGATCGCCCGGCTCACGCCGCTCGCCTGACGCGCGGGCCTTAGGATCCACCCGTGAAGAAGATCGGCTTCCTCTCGTTCGGGCATTGGTCGGACTCACCGTACTCGCAGGTGCGGTCCGCATCGGACGCGCTGATCCAGTCGATCGAACTCGCCGAGGCGGTGGAGGACCTGGGTGCCGACGGCGCCTACTTCCGTGTCCACCACTTCGCCCAGCAGCTGGCCTCGCCGTTCCCGCTCCTGGCGGCGATCGGCGCCCGGACCAAGCGGATCGAGATCGGAACGGCCGTCATCGACATGCGCTATGAGAACCCGCTGTACATGGTCGAGGACGCCGGGGCCGCCGACATCATCTCGGGCGGTCGCCTCCAGCTCGGGATCAGCCGCGGCTCGCCGGAGCAGGTCATCGATGGCTTCCGCTACTTCGGCTACGCGCCGGGCGAAGGTCAGACCGATGCCGACATGGCGCGCCAGCACACCGAGGTCTTCCTGCAGGCCCTTTCCGGCACCGGGTTCGCCGCGCCGAACCCCTCGCCGATGTTCCCGAACCCACCGGGGCTGCTTCGCCCCGAGCCGAATTCGCCCGGTCTCCGCGACCGGATCTGGTGGGGCGCCGGATCGCGCGCCACCGCCGAATGGACCGGCCAGCAGGGCATGAACCTGATGTCGTCGACCCTGCTGACCGAGGACGCCGGCGTCCCGTTCCACGAGCTCCAGGCCGAGCAGATCCGACTGTTCCGTGAGGCGTGGGCCGCGGCCGGGCACCAGCGCGAGCCGCGCGTATCAGTCAGTCGCAGCATCTTCGCCCTGGTCGATGATCGAGACCGCGCCTACTTCGGGCGCGGCAACCAGGAATCGGACAAAGTCGGCTATATCGACGCGCAGACGAAGGCGATCTTCGGGCGTTCCTACGCCGCGGAGCCCGACGTTTTGGTCAAGGAGCTCGCCGGCGACACGGCGATCCAGGCCGCCGACACGCTCCTCCTGACGGTCCCCAACCAGCTCGGCGTCGAGTACAACGCCCACGCCATCGAGAGCATCCTCAGGTTCGTGGCCCCGGAGCTGGGCTGGCGGTAGCGACCAAACGCGGTGATGATGGTCCGGTGGATCTGACGACGCTGCTGCTGGTCATCGCCGGCCCACTGGGCGTCACGCTCGGCTGGTGGCTCGGGCGACGCTCGGAGCACGAGCGCGTGCAGCGGGAAGAGCGGAAGGCCGCCTACGTGGCATTCACCACGGCCTCGATCCTGTATCGGAACGCCGATGACGCAGGCCGCCGCCTTCGCCGCAACGAGCGGTGGGAGGCCCTTGCCGTGCTGACGCTTGTCGCGCCTCCGGCCATCGTTCGCGAGGCGGCGGTATGGGTCGCCGCCGGCGACAGACTCCTCGATCCTGACGTCGACGAGGCCGATCGACGTGCCGTGTACGCCGAGGTTTGGGAGCATGTCAATCGATTCACGCAGCTCGCTCGCACGGATCTGCATGTCGGCGAAACGGACGCGTTCGCCGAGTTGACCGCCGTGACCGGCGAGCGCATCACGTTCGATCGTCCCACCACCTCGCCCGCGACTCCGCGAGAGGATTGACGGGTCGCGCAAACGCTACGAGCCGCCACCCATCCCGGTCGTGCCGTCGGACATGATCGGCGAGATCAGGCCGAAGACGTTGTTGTCGGGGTCGAGCAGGTAGCCGACGCGACCGATGCCCTGGTAATCCTCGGCAGGAAGCGCCTCCGTGGCACCCAGCTCGATGCCGCGGCGCATGAGGGCGTCGACGTCGTCCACACCGACGACGATGTTGCAGCCAGCGACCGGTCCCCCAAGCTCTGGCTTCGAGCCCTGTCGGGGGACGAGGCCGCCGTTGATCCCGTGTCCGGCCGTCCCGGCGACGTTGCCGATGGCCCCCTCCCCGGTCTCGATGGTCCAGTACGGCACCTCGCCCCATTGGCTGAATCGCCAGCCGAGGAGCCCGGAGTAGAAGTCGATCAGTCGCTGCGGCTCCGACGCATGGATCTCGAAATGCACGACCAGGTTCGCCATCTGATGCCTCCTGTTCAGTCCGGGGTCGGTATGACGTTGTGGTTCAGGCGAAAGACATTGTCGGGGTCCCAGACGCGCTTGAGCCGGGCCAGCCGCGCGAGCTTGGCGTCACCGTAGAACGCCCGGGTCTCGGCCGGGCCCTCGTCCGAATTCCCGTTCACGTAGCGGCCTTCGGTCGCATCCGGCTCGACGATCGCCATCGCCCTCCGGACCCAGGCGCGGTTGACCTCGTCCTCCGTCGCATCGTCCCAGGCCGTATCGGCACTGAGATCGAAACGGGCGGCTCGGCCCGTGTACGCCATCGCGTCCTCGTCGACCCGGGCGATCGCGCCGCCCTGGATCGTGACGGAGAACGACGCCTCCGCAGGCCCGTCGGCGACATGGGCGACGAGCGCGTCTAGCGCCTCGGGGCGGACGTCGTCCGCATACAGGCTCTTGATGAACGAACGGCGCCCCCAGCCCATGGCGAGGTCGTTCGCGGTCTGGACCTCGAGATACGGCTTGCTCGTGCCGCTGATCGACACGGGCTCGGGTCCGCGCCGAAGGCCTGCCGTGTCGGTGTCGACCTCGTCCGCCGGACCGCTGTGGTTGAACCCGACGATGACGATCGGTTGCCCGGCGACCGACTCCGGGTAGTCGGCGACAGGCTCGGCCCGGTTGATGCCATAGATCGCCGAGACGGTGTCGGGTGCCGTGGCGGCGTATTCACGGAAGACGTCGAACACGTCGCGCGCGACGGACGCCGGGTAGATCCGGACGCCCCGGTGCAGATCAGGCCCGAATGGGTGCAGCCCGAACTCGAACGCCGTCACGACCCCGAAGTTCCAGCCGGCTCCGCGGATCCCCAGAACAGCTCGGGCTCCTCCGTGGCGCTTGCTCGGGCGACTCGTCCGTCAGCCGTGACGAGCTCGACCGAGCGCAGGCTGTCGATGGTCAGCCCGAAGTGGCGCTGCAGCCGGCCGACGCCGCCGCCGAGCGTGAGCCCGCCGACGCCTGTGTGGCCGATGACGCCGGTCGGACAGACGAGGCCGTGCGCCTGGCCCGCGATGTCGAGCTCGCCCAGGAGCGCGCCCCCGTTCGCCCGGGCCGTGCGGCTCTCCGGGTCGACGGTCACGCCGCGCATGCCCGACAGGTCCACGACGAGGCCGCCGTCGCAACTCGAATGACCGGGAGCACTGTGTCCGCCGGACCGGACGGCGAGCTCGAGGTCGTGATCGCGCGAGAACCGGATAGCCGTCGTCACTTGGGCGGTCGTCGTCGGGCGCACGATGACGGCCGGCCGCCGATCGTGAACGGCGTTCCACAGCCGGCGAGCCTCGTCGTAGCCGTCGTCGTCGGGCGTGACGATCTCGCCGTCGAACGCGTCGCGGAGACGGCCCAGCTGCCGGCCCGTGAGAACCCCCATCATTCGCCAAGCCTAGCGCCCAGACGCCCCGGTTTGTGTGTCACTGAGGAGAACTTCCGATGCGCAGCGTTACCTATTCGATGGGCGTCACGCTCGACGGCTACATCGTCGGGCCGGACGGCGAGATCATCCCGGTGCCGCCGCCCGACGAGGAGGTCTGGCGGCTGGTCATGGACGAGATACGAACCGTCGGCGTCCACCTGATGGGACGACGGCTGTACGAGACGATGCTGTACTGGGAGACCGCCGACCCGTCCTCGTTCGATGACTCCGAGATCGAGTGGGCCGCCCTGTGGAACCCGCTCCCGAAGGTGGTGTTCTCCACCACGCTGTCGGCGGTGCAGGGCAATGCCCGCCTGGCATCCGGCGGCCTCGCCGAGGAGATCCAGCGGTTGCGATCCGAGCCAGGGGAGGGCGACATCGCGATCGGCGGCGCGACGCTCGCCGCCGAGGCGGCCGCGCTGGGTCTGATCGACGAGTACCGGCTGAGGGTCTACCCGATCCTGGTCGGCGGTGGCACGCCGTACTTCCCCCAGGACGAGCGCCCGGTGGATCTCGAACTCGTCGAGACCCGCACCCTCAGCTCGAGCGTCGTCTACCTGCGTTACCGCGTGCCGCGCTAGCCTGCGTCCCGGTACCAGTCGAGCACGCGCATCGCGCGGAGCGTATTCCACCGGCTCGGCTTGCCCTCGGCGTCCTCCATCTGGACGTGGGACTCCCCTGCATAGACGTTCTGGAGCGGCCACCGGCCGTCGGGATCTCGCTGGCGCACGACGACCTCGATCGCCTCGGCGATGCGCTCGTCGGGCTTGACCTCGGCTTCACGCAGGTACGCCAGCCCGCGCAGGACGTCGTAGTGCCACCAGGGTGGGAACGAGAAGCGGAGCCAGTCGGGGTCGATCACCTCGCCCGTCGACTTCCGCCGGAACAGGCCGCGGTCGAGCATGTACGCCTCGCCGCGACGGCGTGCCTCCCCTACCCTCGCCGAGCCGCCGGCCCTCCGCTCATGCTCGAGCAGCCCCTCGAGGACGTTGATCGTGGTCCCAAGCGACGACACCGTCGCGCCACGCTCGACCTCGCAGTTCCAGCCGCCGTCGGGCAGCTGCTCGCCGAGGAGCCGCTCGACGAGCGGCGTCATGTCCACGCCGAAGTACGAGCCGGTCGCGACA
>DASYJV010000080.1:0-3562 GCA_035996105.1 Candidatus Limnocylindrales bacterium
CGCCGATCCCGACGCCTACGCCGGCACCAACGCCCGCACCCACGCCGACCCCGAGGCCGACGGCGACGCCGAGCCCGACCCCGACGCCGAGCCCGACGCCCGCACCCACGCCGCCCCCGACCCCCAGCCCGACCCCGACGCCCACGCGTGTGCCGCTCCCGACGGTCGGCCTGCCCCCGCTCCCGATCCCGACGATCAGCCTGCCACCACTGCCCGTCGCGACGCCCATCCCCACGGGCTTGATCCTCCTTCCGACGCCGACGCCGGGCGCGAGCGCGAGTCCGACCCTCGGGCCGGCGGCGACGCCGACGTCGAACCCGGGCGCGTCAGGTCCCCTCGACCCCTCCCCGTCGTCGACGGTGGGACCCGTGGTCGGTGGCGTGGTCGGCGGCGGTGATCCACCGGTCACCCCGGGCGGACCCGGCGTGCTGCCGGGCGGCTCGTTCAGCTACGAACCTGGTGTCGGCCCGATCGCCTTCGGGACGTTCGGCGATCTCGGCCCGAGCATCGAATGGATGGTGCCGACGCTCGCATTCACGCTGCCCGGCTTCCTGCTCATCCTCATCGCCCTGGCGCAGGGTTTCGGCGGGATCATCTGGCTCCCGCTCGTCCGGCGCTGGTTGCGCGGCGACGGCCGGCCCGTTCCGAACCGCAGGAGCCCTGTTCCGAACCGGGGATGACCGGTCCATCCGGCCCCACACCCGGACACCGGTAGGCGAGGGGTCATCCTCGTCGGGACTTTTGTCCGGGGTACCTCCCCTGCGGCGCATCCTAGTCTGGCGACATGGCACCGAAAGCGGCCGCTATGTCCACGTTCGGCCTGCCCGCACGCGTCCAGCGACCCGTCCTGCTGATCCTGGTCTATGGCATCTTCCTGATGATCGTCGGCGTGACCGCGATGGCGCAGGCGGTCATGGTCTCGGCGCATTTCTCGACCAACACGCTGAGTTCGATCGTCAGCACCGATACGACGGTCGTCCGGGCCTTCGTCCGCAGCTTCGTCTCGCCCGACGATTTCAAGACGGGAGCGCTCCCGGGCGATCGGCAGGCGATCATCGAACGCCAGCTCCGGACCCTCATCGCCCCGAAGACGATCCTGCGCGTCGAGGTCCGTCGACCCGATGGCACGGTCATCTTCGCTGACGACACGACCCTGCGAGGCGCCACGTCGGTGCCGTCGGGTGCGTTCACGACAGCGAGCGCCGGACAGAGCGCCGTGGTCGACATCGTCGACGTCGCTGCCAGCGGCGCCGCGGGCCCGGCGCTCGGGACGCAGACCGTCCTGCGCGAATACTTTCCGCTGAGCCTCGATGGCACCGTCGTGGGGATCGTCGGCGTGTGGCGCGACGCCGTCCCGATCCTCGCGCAGCTCGATCAGGTGCGCAGCAACATCGTGATGGTCACCCTGTCGGCTGCCGTCGTCGCCGCCTTCGTCCTGTTCCTGGTCTTCCGCTCGGCACAAGGCCGGATCACCCGCCAGACACTGGCGCTCGTGGAGTCGACCCGACGTGACCCGCTCACCAACACCCTGAACCATGGGTCGCTGGTCGAGGCTGTCGCGCAGTCGGTCGACCTGGCGAGAGTCGAGGGAACCTCGTTCGCGGTCGCGCTCGTGGACATCGACAACTTCCGGCTGCTCAACGAGACCTACGGCCATGAGGCAGGTGACCGGGCGCTCCTGACCTGTGTCGAGCTGATCGAGCGCGAGCTGCCCGCCGGCATCAGCTTCGGCCGCTACGGGCCGGACGAACTGCTCCTGCTGGCCCCGACCGAGGAGATCCACGAGCTCGGGGCCGTCCTTGAACGAGTCCGGACGGCCCTGGCCGACCATGCCCTCCAATTCGAGACCTCGGAACGGCTCCCGCTGACGGTCAGCGCCGGGGTCTGCACGTTCCCGCGTCACGGTTCGTCCGTCACCGAACTCCTGACGACGACAGCCCTGACCCTCCAGGAAGCCAAGGCGAGCGGCGGCGATTCGATCCGGTACGCCGGCGAGCACGCGGAGCCGGAGCCGACCTCGCGCACGTTCGACGTCTACCAGGGCCTGATCTTCGCGGTCGACACCAAGGACCGCTACACGAAGCGCCACTCGGGCGATGTCGCGCGCTACAGCGTCTTCCTGGCCGAGCGGATGGGTCTGGCGCCCGACTTCATCAACACCGTTCGTGTCGCCGGTCTCCTCCATGACGTCGGCAAGATCGGGATCCCCGACCACATCCTGCGCAAGCCGGGCAGCCTTACAGCGGCCGAGTACGAGATCGTGCAGCAGCACGTCGTGCTGGGCGACATGATCGTCCGGGATCTTCCCGATGTGGATGCGATCCGTGCCGGGGTCCGTCATCACCACGAGCGCTGGGATGGGACGGGCTACGTCGACCGGCTTGCCGGGGAGGACATCCCGCTCATCGCCCGGATCCTCTCGGTCTCGGACGCGTTCTCGGCCATGACCACGACCCGGCCATACCGAAAAGCCCTCGAGGTCCGGGAGGCCCTTCGCCGACTCGAGGACGCCGCGGGGAGACAGCTCGACGAAACGCTCGTCGTCGCGTTCGTCTACGGGATCGAGAACGTCGCCGGGGCGCCGCTCCCCGGCGTGGATGCGCCGCGGCTCTGGACGCCATACGCCAGCGTGGCCTGATGGCGGCAGGCCGGCCGGTTCGATCTCGGTGGGCACCGCGCCGCGCAGGACGCACGCTCGCAACCAGCGTCGCGGTCGTGGCGATCCTCGCCGGCGGCGTCGCGCCGACGGTGGAAGCGAGGAACGGTTCATGGAGCCTGACGCGGACGCCTGGGAGCGTTCCCCTGGGCACTGCGGCGACGATCGCATTCACCGCGGCGAATGCGAGCGTGCTCGGCGCCGGGAACGAGATCGGCTGCATCGTGATCGCCATCCCGACGACAAGATTCGCCGTCAACTCGGCGACCGTGGATCTGCCACCGCCCGGGGCGACCTGGGCCGCGACGACCGGACCCGGTGGGCCGGGAACGGCCCTCGTGCGCTTGCGGGCCCAGGACGCGGCGAGCCGGCTTGTCGGCGGCAACAACGCTGCGGCGCTACGGTTCACGATCGGCGTCACGGGCTTGCTGCCGGGAAATGCGAGCTGGACCGCTGACGTCTACAACCAGACGGATTGCACGGTGGACCTGGGTCTGAGCCAGCAGTTCAGCGTGACCGTTTCGTTCGGGACCCCGCCAGCCAATTCCGCCCCTGTCGCTGTCGCCGACAGCGCATCGGTGGTCGCGGGCGGCCAACTCAACGTCCCGGCGCCGGGCGTCCTCGGGAACGACACGGACGCTGATGGTGATCCGCTGTCGGCGAATCTCGTCAGCGGGGTCACGCACGGCAGCCTGGTCCTCTACGTGGACGGCGGGTACGACTATCTCCCGCTCGCCGGATACGTCGGGGCTGACTCGTTCTCATACGCCGCGAACGACGGTGCGGCGAGCTCGCCAGGCGCGATCGTCACGATCGACGTCACCAACAGGCCGCCGTCTGGTGTGGCCGACTCGTATGTCGTCCAGAAGAACGTCGCTCGCGTCGTCGCCCCGGCTGCCGGGGTGC
>DASYJV010000081.1:0-2147 GCA_035996105.1 Candidatus Limnocylindrales bacterium
AACGAGCGCCACCTCGACCGCCAGCACGGGCCGGCCGGGCGTGGCGCCGACCACACCGGCGATCAACCCCTGCCCGAAGAACGCGGCCGCGCCGGCGATACCGCTGCCGGTGAGCGCTTCGAGCGCGACCCGGGTCATCCCGCCGAGCTCGAAATGGGCGACCCGGCGGCGGATCAGCGCGAGCAGGGCGAATGCTTCGAGCCAGGCCGCGATCGCGATCGCCAGCGCGATCCCGGGCAGACCGAGCGGCCCGACGAGCAGGACGGCGAGGGTGCAGTTGATCGCCACCGCGGCCACCGCCGCGGCGACCGGGGTCAGCGTGTCCTGGCGGGCATAGAAGGCACGGGCAAGGACCGCGATCATGGCATGCGCGGTCAGTCCGATGAGGAAGGTGACCAGGGTGTCTGCCACGAGCTGGAGGTCCGACGCCGACGTGCGGCCACCTCCGAACAGGACGGTGACGATCTGCGACCGCGCGACGGCGGTGGCGACGGCGATCGGGATCATCACGTAGATCAGGAGCCGCAGCCCGCGGGTGAGGAGCTCGGCAAAGGCGACCTCGCGGCCGACCGCAGCATCGCGCGAGAGCGACGGCAGCAGCACCATCCCGAGCGGGACACCGATGACCCCCAAGGGGATCTGGAGGATCGCGAACGCGAAGTTGAAGTCGGAGACGGCGCCCGCCCCAAGGAGCGTTGCCAGCGAGGTCACGACGATGAACGTGATCTGCGTCACGCCCAGGCCCACCGCCCGCGGCACCAGGAGCAGCAGCGCCTTGCGGGCCTGCGCATCGGAGGCGTCGACGATCGGCAGATAGCGGTAGCCGATCCGGGCCACCGCCGGGACCTGGATGAGCAGGTTGCCGATCGATCCCGCCACCACGCCGATCGCCAGCGCGTCGACGCCGAGGCTCGGGCCGAGGAGCAGCGCGGCTCCGATGATGGCCACGTTGTAGACGATCGGCGCGAGCGCCGAGACGGCGAACCGGCCGCCGGCGTTGAGGACGCTCGTCGCGACCGCGCCAAGGGCAAGGAAGGCCGGGCTCAGCAGCATGATCCGGGTCAGATCGATGGTCCGGTCGAGCTGGGCACCGGCGAAGCCCGGGGTGATGATCGGGACGATGACCGGGGCGAGGACGAACAGGCCGACCGACAGGATCGCCAGCCCGACCAGCATCAGGTTGGTGACGGTCGATACCACCCGCCAGGCACGTTCGTGCTCACCGGTCGCCAGGAGGCCGGAGATGACCGGGATGAGCGCCGAGGCGAGGGCGCCCGCCGCGACCAGCTGGAAGACGAGGTCCGGGATCCGGAAGGCGGCGATCCACGCATCGAGCTCGGCTGACGCGCCGAATGCATTGCCGATGACGACAAGACGAAGGAAGCCGAGGAGCCGCGACACGAGGAAGGCGCCCGAGACGATGAGTCCCGCGCGAGCGACCGACCCGAGGGCGGTCACGGGGTCGAGAGGCGACGTGCTCGCGGATGGGCCTCCCGATAGACGCTCTGGAGGCGACCGGGCGAGACGTGCGTGTAGACCTGGGTCGTCGCGAGGTTTTCGTGGCCGAGCAGCTCCTGGACCACGCGCAGATCGGCGCCTCCATCGAGCAGGTGCGTCGCGAACGAATGCCGGAGCGTGTGGGGCGAGACTCCGACCGGAAGACCGGCCCGGGCACACAGCCGGTCGAACCGATAGCGGAGCCCGCGCACGCCGAGCGGTGCCCCCAGGTGGTTGAGGAAGATCTCGGGCGGAAGCACCTCGCTGGCGTCGGTCCGGCGCTCGAGCAGCACCGGTCGGCCCTCCGCCAGGTAGTCGGCGATGGCCTGGCATGCGGGGCGGCCGAGCAGCCCGACCCGCTCCTTGCGCCCTTTGCCCATCACCCGGAGCTCGCCGCGCCGGATCTCGAGCGAACCGAGCGTGGCCGATGCGAGCTCGCTGATCCGCAGACCCGCCGCATACGCGGTCTCGACCAGGGCGCGGTCGCGGAAGGCGAGCGCGGAACGCAGGGCTGCCCGCTCCGGGTCGTCACCGGGCACGGGGTCGAGATCCGCTTCGACGATGGCCAGGAGCCGGGCGACCTGTTCGACCTCGAGCACCCGTGGCAGACGGCGCGGGAGACGCGGCGTGGCGATCCCGCCCCACGGGTC
>DASYJV010000082.1:0-7596 GCA_035996105.1 Candidatus Limnocylindrales bacterium
CCGTTCGGCCACAGGGCCATCGGATAGCGCAGCGTGTCCTGCGTCGTGCCGATCGATGCCTTCGCCAGCCAGAGCAGGGGCCCGAGCCCGAAGATCAGCAGGAAGACCAGGGTCGCGCCCTGGATGATCCTGAGCGTCCAGCGGACACGCGGACTTCGCCAGTCGGCGGGTGAGACCAGGCCTCGCTCGGCCTGTTGCCTGGCCCGCTGGCGGGGCAGGAGCGACGGCATCCTCATGACGACGTGCTCCACGACCGGGTGACCCAGAAATAACCCGCCGTGAAGAGGCCGAGGAAGGCGGCGAGCATCACGCTCAACGCGGCGGCCATCCCGTATTCGCCGCCGAGGCTGTTCTGGAACGCGTACCTGTAGATGAGCAGCAGGACGGTCATCGTCGAGTTCGCGGGACCACCGCCCGTGAACAGGAACGGCTCGGTGAAGACCTGGGCGGTCGCGATCAGCTGGAGGATCAAGGTGATGATCAGGACCCCGCGCAGATGCGGCAGGGTGACATGCCTGAGCTTCCGCCAGATCGAGGCGCCGTCGACCTCGGCCGCGTCGTAGAGCTCGCTCGGGACACTGAGCAGGGCGGCCAGGTAGATGATCACGGCGCCGCCGGCGCCGGCCCATGTCGCCTCGAGGACGATGGATGGCATGACCGTCCCGGCATCCTGGAGCCACGGCAGCGGACCCAGCCCCACCCAGCCGAGGATCGTGTTGAAGACGCCGGTCGGCCGCGCCTCGAAGAAGAACCGCCACAGCAACACCGAGACGACCGGCGGGACGACCACCGGCAGGTAGGCCAGGGCGCTGTAGAGACCCTTGAAGCTGCGGACCTCGCTCATGATGACCGCCAGGACGAGCGGCACCGGGAAGCCGATGAGCAGCGCGAGGAACGCGAAATAGAGCGTGTTGAGGACGGCCCTGCCGAAGAGCGGATCGGCCAGGACTCGAGCGAAGTTACCGAGTCCGACGAAGGCCGGAGCAGCGACAAGGTTGGTCGCCTGGACGCTCATCACGACGGCCCGGACGATCGGGAACCACGAGAAGACGCCGAAGATGACCAGTGCCGGGAGCAGGAAGAGCAGGGTCCCGATCGCGTCCGTGCTGACCCTTGGCACCGAAGACCGGCGCGCGCGCACCTTCGCTCGCACTCGCAGGTCAGGCCACGCGCTCACCCTCGGGGTCTCGCCTTTCATCGTCATCTGGTCTGGGGGGGACGATGGGCCCGGGAGGAGGCTCGGGCCCATCGTCTAGGGTCGATCAGCTCTTGTCGAGGATGGCCTGGACCTGGGTGTTGACGGCCTTGAGGAGCGCGTCGATGTCGGCATTCTTGTCGGTCAGGACAGCCTGCACGACCGGGTCCAGGGCTGCATAGAGCTCTTGGGTGTTCTTGGTGGGTTCGTTGATGAGCGGCTGGGCGAAGATGCCGCTCGTGAAGCTGGTCATCTGGTTCGTCGGCACGTTGATGTAGTCCTTGATCCACGTCTGGGACTCGTCGTAGGTCGCCTTGTCGAAGATCGGCAGGGCGGGTACCCCGATGGGCTGCTTATTGGCGACGAGCGCCTTCGCGTCCGCGACCGCGCCGTCCTGGGTATTCAACTTGTTCATGTAGTAGAAGTCGATCCAGTCGACGGCGGCGTCGCGTTGCGCCTCGGTGGTGTTGACGTTGACGGCCGCGAGGGTGCCACCGCCGAGGACGCCGGCATTCGGATCGGTCGCGAGCGGGATCGTCGTGACGCCGTAGTCGGCGGCGTTCAGGTGGTTGTTCTGAACCATGGCGGTGTAGAGGTCCGACCCGCCGAGGAACATCCCGACCTGGCCCGAGCTGAAGGCCTGGTTGATGCTCCCCCAGTTGTAGTCGAAGGTCGAGCCCATGGAGCCGTCCGTCCAGCGGACGTCCTTGAGCCACTGGAGCGCGGCCTTCGTGGCGGCATTGTTGATCGTCGCCGTGACCTTGCCGCTGCTGTCAGTGGCCTCCATCCGGCCACCGAGCGCGTAGGTGAGGGTGGTGAGCTGCCAGCCGCCCGTGTTCTGGGTGGCCATCTGCGAGAACCCCGCGAAGCTGGTCTTGCTGGCGATCGCCTTCGCGTCGGCGCGGACCTCGTCCCAGGTGGTGGGCGGCTTGTTCGGGTCCAGGCCGGCCTGGGTGAACAGGGTCCGGTTGTAGGTCAGCGACATGCCGTACGCCTGGATCGGCACGGCGTAGATCTTCCCGCTGTCGTCCTGGCCATTGACGAGGACCTTCGCGTTGAACTTGGTGGCGTACGGCAGGGCACGCACGCGTGCATCGATATCGACGAGCTGGCTCTGCTGGATCAGGCCCTTGCCGTCAGTGAACGGGATCGTGTAGACATCGGGGAGTGTGCCGGCGGCCTGTGCCGCCGTGAAGGTCGGCGCGGTCCAGTTGTACTCCTGGCCGTCGATCGTGATCCACGGGTACTTGGCCTCGAACTGGCTGACCTGGAGGTTGAACGCGTCAAAGGCGGCCTGCGTGCTCCCGGGCCGAAGGCTCACGACCGAGATCGTGACCGGCTTGTGGTCAGCGGTGGCAGGGCTCCCCGAAGCAGCGGTCGGGCTGGCCGCGCCCCCTGTCGAGGGCGCCGCGGTATTGCTGGATGCCGACGGCGTCGCAGCGTTGCAGGCACCCAGCAGACCGGCCATCGTGGCGATCGACGCGACGAGCATCGCGCGACGCCTGGTTCTGAAGTTCATCGGTGGCTCTCCTCTCCGTGCATCGCCCTGACGGGCGATCGTTCGAATCCATGCCGCCCGCCGTCGCGGGCCCGGACCTCGTGTTCGACCATGCGCCTCCTCATGACTCTCCTGACGGCGACCTCCTTGCGGAGCCGGCGGCAGTGACGGACGTCGTGCGCAGCCAGGCCGTCGCGTCGGGTGGCAGGCCACCATCCGTGACGTCATCGCTGGCCAGCAGGACGAGCGAATCGGGTGGCAGGGGGACCGGTCCGGCGGACATGTTGGTGACGTTGACGAACCGATCGCCGCGGCTGAACGCGAGCACGCCGGGAAGTGACGGCAACCACTGGAATGGGCCATCGCCGAGCCCTGGTTCCTCACGCCGGATGCGGATCATCGCGCGATAGAGCCGGAGCATCGATCCGGGATCGGCGAGCTGCGCCTCGACTGTCAGCCCCGCCCAGTGAGCCGGCTGGCTCAGCCAGGGGCGAGCCGTGCGGCCGGCTGCATCGATGGCGCTGAAACCGAACGGCGGCTGCTCGCCCGACCAGGGCAGCGGGACTCGGCAGCCATCCCGACCGGGATCGACCCCGCCAGAGCGCGCGTGCATCGGGTCCTGGATCTCGTCGGCGGGGACGTCGACCTCGTCGAGCCCGAGTTCGTCGCCCTGGTAGATGTAGAGCGAGCCGGGCAGGGCGGCCGCGAGCAGTGCCGCGGCGCGCGCGCGTCGGCGACCCAGCGCCAGGTCGGTCGGGATGCCGCTCCGTTTGCGCGTGAAGGCGAACGACGAATCCTCGCGGCCATAGCGGGTCACCGGTCGGGTGACGTCGTGGTTCGAGAGAACCCAGGTCGCGGGCGCCCCGACCGGTGCATGGGCCGCCAGCGTGTCGTCGATCGATGCCGCCAGCGCGGCCGCATCCCACGGGCGGGCCATGAAGTCGAAGTTGAAGGCCGAGTGCAGCTCGCCCGGCCGGAGGTAGTTCGCGAACCGCTCCGCGTCGGCCAGCCAGATCTCGCCGACCAGCACCCGCTCGCCGGGGTAGCTGTCGGCGACGGCTCGCCAGGCGCGGTAGATGTCGTGGATCTCGTCCCGGTCGGTGTTCGGATGGTGACCCGGGACGGGATGCTCGGGGACCTCCGGCAGCGTCGGGTCCTTGACCAGGAGCGCGGCAGAATCGATCCGCACGCCGCCGGCGCCCCGATCGAACCAGAACCGGAGGATCTCCTCGTGCTCGGTCCGAACGTCGGGATGGTCCCAGTTGACATCGGGCTGTTCCGGGGCGAACAGGTGGAGGTACCAATCGCCCGGTGTCCCATCGGGGTTGGTCGTACGGGACCAGGGGACGCCACCGAAGTTGGATGTCCAGCCCGTCGGTGGCAGGTCACCCAGGGCTCCCCGGCCTGGACGGAACCAGAATCGCTCCCGCTCCGGAGAGCCCGGACCCGCCGCCAGCGCCGCCTGGAACCAGGCGTGGCGATCGGAGACGTGGTTGGGAACGACGTCGACGATGGTCCGGATCCCGAGCTCCAGTGCCTCGGCGATCAGGATCTCGGCTTCGGCCAACGTCCCGAATGCCGGATCGATGGCGCGGTAGTCGGCGACGTCATAGCCGCCGTCTGCCAGCGGCGAGACGTACCACGGCGTGAACCAGATCGCGTCGATCCCGAGCGCCTTGAGATAGGGCAGTCGCGACCGGACACCGGCCAGGTCACCGGTCCCATCGCCGTCGCCGTCGGCGAAGCTGCGCAGGTAGACCTCGTAGATGACCGCGCTCCGCCACCACGGCTCGCGGGCCGGCGGACGCTCCGGGTCGACCGGTCGCGGGTCGGCGAGTCCGAACGCGGGAGGCGTCGCGCCGATGAGGGCGGGTTCCGTCACAGTCGTCCTTGGTCGGTCAGGCTCCGGAAGACGCAACCGCGCCGGCGCCGGGACGCAACGTAGCCTATCGGACGAGATAATGCAAGAAGTTGACAGATAGTTGTCGCAGTATCGACAGGGCCCTCCCCATCGCCCAGTTCTCGCGCCGCGCAGCGCCCGCTTCAGACGGTGCGGGCGGGTCCCGTCGAGCCGCGCACGACCAGCTCGGGCTCGAAGAAGTACTCGTCACTGCTGACGATCCCGCCCGCCATCTGACCGACCAGCAGGTCGATCACCATGCGACCCATCGGCTCGATCGGCTGGCGCACGGTCGTCAGTGGCGGATCCGTGCAGTTCATCAGCGCCGAGTCGTCGAACCCGACGACCGAAACGTCGTGAGGCACGGATCGACCCGAGCGCCGGACCGCCCGGATGGCACCGAGCGCCATCGGGTCGCTGGCGCACACGATCCCGGTCACCCCGCGTGCCAGGAGCCGCGTCGCCGATGCCTGGGCTGCCTCGAGCGAATACAGCGAATGGACGATGTCGTCCGGATCGAGCGCGATGCCGGCCGTGGTGGCAACGGCCCGCGCCGCGGCGATCTTGCGCTGCGACGGCAGGTGATCGACCGGGCCCATGAGCAGCCCGATCCGCGTGTGACCGAGCGAGCGGAGGTGGTTCATCGCCTGGTCGGCCGCGGCCCGGTCGTCGCACGAGACGCGTGGAAATGGCAGGCCCTCGATCGCGGCGTTGACCATGACCGTCGGCAGGTGTCGGTCGGCGAGCAGCCGGTAATGCTCGTGCGGGGCGTCGGCCTGGGCGTAGAGACCGCCGGCGAAGACGACGCCGGAGACGCGGTGCGAGAGCAGCAGGTCGATATAGTCGGCTTCGGTCACCCCGCCGGCGGTCTGCGTGCAGAGCACCGGCGTGAAGCCCTGCTGCGCAAGCGAGCCACCGACCACCTCGGCGAACGCCGGGAAGATCGGGTTCTGGAGCTCGGGCAGGACCAACCCGACGAGTCTCGCTCGATCGCCACGCAGCTTGGTCGGCCGCTCGTAGCCCAGGACATCGAGAGCGGTCAGCACGGCCTGGCGGGTCGCCTCGGAGACGCCCGGGCGTTCGTTGAGGACACGGCTGACCGTCGCCTCACTGACACCGACCTTCTGAGCCACCTCGGCCAAGCGCTTCGCCATGGTCGCAATCTTACGTCGCTGGACGCAAGTCTTTGCAAGCACCCAACATCGTCGGCGGGCGTCCGCGACGCGACGGCATCCCGAGCCATCGGCGCTCGACTACCATCGGGCGGCATCTCCCCGGCCCGTCACAGCGGAGGATCCATGGCGTCGCGCATCGGACTGGCCGTCATCGGCGCGGGCCGGATGGGCAGCAATCATGCCCGGCTCATCGCAGCGGGCGCGCCCGAGGTCCGGATCGTGGCCATCGGCGACATCGATGGCGCCGCCGCGAGCCGGCTCGCCGCGGAGATCGGCGGTGCGACATCGTTCGGGGATCCGCTGGCAGCGATCACGGCGCCGGGTGTCGACGCGGTGCTGGTCGCCGTCTCCTCGGTCCATCACCGGGCGATCGTCGAAGCCGCGGCGGCCGCCGGCAAGGACGTCCTGTGCGAGAAACCGCTGGCCCTCGACCTCACCGCCACGGACGCGATCCTCGCGGCGGTGGCGCGGGCAGGGGTTCGGCTCCAGGTCGGGCTGATGCGGCGGCACGATCCCGACCATGTCCGAGCCCGCGCTCGCATCGTCGCCGGCGAGCTCGGCCGTGTCCTCCTGTTTTCGACGCGCCAATACGACATGGACGTCCCGCCGCCGGGCTTCCTCGACCCGGCGATCAACGGCGGGATCATGATCGACATGGGCATCCACGAGTTCGACTCGGGGCGCTACCTGGTCGGCGACGAGGTCGTCGCCGTCCAGGCGACCGGGACGGTGCAGACCTTCCCGGAGGTCGCCGGATACGAGGACGACGTCGACACGGCGGTCATCAACCTGCGGTTCGCGGGCGGCGCGATCGGCAGCGTGGAGCTGAGCCGGCGGGTCGCCTTCGGCGAGGACGTCCGGACCGAGGTCCACGGCCAGGATGCGAGCGTGTTCGTCGGCGCGCTGCCGATCGTCAGCGGATCGGCGATCGGCCGCACGGGCGGGATCGCGTGGGACGCGACGCCGCCGACCACGCCCCGGTTCGCTGCGGCCTACACCGCGCAGGCACGGGCCTTCGCTCGCTCGATCCTCGAGGACCGTCCGGTCAGCCCGTCGGGAGCGGACGGCCGGGCGGCATTCGTCATCGCCCTGGCCGCGCGACGCGCCCTCCGTGAGGGGACGACGATCGGGATCGACGGCAGCGTCGGATGACCGCCCACGAGCCGCCGGTCCGCTGGGATCCGCTCATCATCGTCGACGACCCGTACCCGGTCTTTCGCCGCATGCGCGACGAGGCGCCGCTGTACAGCGACGCTGATCGCGGGATCTGGGCCTATTCCCGATTCGAGGACGTCCAGGCCGCGGCCCGCGACTGGCAGACCTATTCCAGCGGCGAGAGCAACGATCACGACGACACGTACCAGCTGTTCCTGCCCGCAGGTGATGTCGCCGGAGTCGATCCACCGACGCACACCCGCCTGCGCAAGGCGCTCCGCAACGCATTCGTCCCATCCGAGATCCGGTCGCGGCTCGAGCCGGAGGTCCGGCTCAGGGCACGGCGCCTGATCGACCGCTTCGCCGACCGAGGCCACGCCGACTTCGCGCAGGAGCTGGCCAGACCCCTCCCCGGCCAGATGATCTGCGCCTGGCTTGGCTTCCCCGACGAGGATCATCCGCAGCTGCTCGACTGGTTCGGCCACATGCTCGATCGCGTTCCGGGCGAGCGCGCCCTGCCGAGCTCGGCGCTCGAGGCGCGAGACCAGCTGCGCGGCTATATCGGGGATGCCGCCGCGGTACGACGGGATGCCCCGCAGGACGACCTCCTGAGCCTGCTGGTGGAGGCGGTCCGGAACGGGGCGATCAGCGGGGACGAGCTGCTTGGCTGCTC
>DASYJV010000083.1:0-1809 GCA_035996105.1 Candidatus Limnocylindrales bacterium
GGCGGAGAGCGCCTACGGCAACGTCACGCGGATCGCGTCGCGGCTCGGGTTCGGTCCGCGCCCGGCGCAGACCGTCTACGAGTACGCCGGTGTCCTCGGCGACCTGTTGCCGACGCTTCGGCCCGAGCTCCAGACCGTCGCCCGGGCGAAGGTCGAATCGGTCTATGCCCGCGAGATCCTCGGCCCGGAGCGTCTCGACAGCCTGCGCGCCGCGCAGCGCCGGCTCCGGGTGCGTCTCCTCAAGCTCGCGCTTCGGCGCAGGGAGCGTCGCCGCCGACGGTAGACGCCGCGGACCGCGCCTTCGGTGGTCCGGGCGGTCAGAGCGCCCCGCTGCGGCTTCGGTCCTCGCTCGCGGCGACAGCCGTCTCGTCGGTCAGACCGGCCAGGTGCGCGGTCAGGTTGTGGGCGCGCAGGACCGGCCGGCCGGCCCGGAACTCGATGACGCTGATCCCGCACAGGTCCATCGCCCACATCCAGAAACGATCGAGCGGGATGTCGAACAGGGTCAGCAGCACGACCTTGAAGACGCCGTCGTGGCCGACCAGGATCGACCACGGGTGGTCGGGGATCGGGTCGTCGTAGCCCGCGACCTGCGATCGGTCATGCGTCCCCGGCGGCCGCCCCTCGCCGAGCCTCGTCAGGATCCTGTCGAGGGCAGGCCGGACCCGGGCCTGGACCTCGGGGAGCGATTCGCCGCCAGGCGCCCACGCCTCGAGCGGCGTCCTGCGCCATGCGGCGAGCTGGGCGCCGTGATGCGCCGCGATCTCGTCGCGATGCAGACCCTGCCATGCGCCCTGGTGGATCTCGAGGAGACCCGGATCCGGGCGCCGCTCCACGCCGACGCCCGCGGTCCGCATGGCCGCCGCGATCGCCTCGGCCGTCTGGGTCGTGCGCAGGAGCGGGGAATGGACGAGCTCGAGCGGGTCGCCGGACGGCACCGGCAGGGTCGGCGGGTCGTGCGGCCTCGCCAGCCGGCCGGCCGCGAGCGATGCCTGGCGCAGGCCGGTCGGGGAGAGCGGGGAGTCGGCCTGACCCTGGAAGCGGCCCTCGACGATGAACGTCGATTCGCCATGCCGGAGCAGGACGAGCGTCGCGTCGAGACCCTCGGGGACGTGCACCGTGGCGGGGCCGGTCAGCGGGTGGCTCCAAGCCGGATCATCCACAGGTCCCGGACCGCTTCCTGGGTCCGGATCGCCTCCGTCACGCCGTCTGGCACGGCGTCGTCGAGCGCCAGGATCATGAACGCATCCTCCCGGGGGCGGGTCCGGGCGAGGTGCATCGCGCTGATGTTGATATCGGCCTCGCCGAGCATGATCCCGACCCGCCCGACGGTGCCCGGCCGGTCCATGTGGCGGGTGATGAGCATGTTGTCGGCCGGGGCCATGTCGAGCCGATAGTCGTCGAGGCGGGTGATCCGCGGCTCGCCGCCGGCGACGGTCCCGGCCACGACGGTCGTGCGGCCCCCGGTCTCGCCCGACAGCGTGATGAGGGCCGCGAAGGCGCCCGCGTCGGGCGTCTTGCGCTCGATGACGGTGATCCCGCGCGCCTTGGCGAGGGCACCGGCATTGACCAGGTTGACGCGCTCGGTGATCGAGGTCTCCAGCAGCCCGCGCAGGACCGCCGCGGTCAGTGGCGTCCCGTCGTACTCGGCCAGCTCGCCCGCGATCTCGAGGGTCAGCGTCCGCACCCCGCCCCGCGAGAACTGGGCGAAGAACCGACCCAGGATCTCAGCCAGGGGCAGGTACGGGCCGATGGCCCGCGCGGTCTCCGGGGTGAGCAGCGGCGCGTTGACCGCGTATCGCGCGCTCC